>JBDTTM010000177.1:0-8324 GCA_039930605.1 Bacteroidota bacterium | reverse complement strand
CAGCTAAGCCTGCTGCAACTCCTGAAAAGAAGTAATTTGAAAATGGTATTGTACAAAGCTGCCGGCATTTTTCCCGGCAGCTTTTTTGGTTTCTGAGGTTCATAATCGGTTAACATGCCTATATAAACCGGCTATTTGAATGTTACTTTTACTTCCCAGAAAACCGGAATGAGAATAAGAACCAGGATTTATTTTATACTTTTTTACCTGTTGTTGCATTTCTCTGCTTCTGCACAGCTTTTCAAACTTGCGAAGACCGTTCGCGATTTTTCTGCGAATCCTTGTATGCTTATTACAAAGCCCGATGAACCTGTATTAATCCAGGGAAATACTGATGGCAGTATTATTTTTCGTTCTGCTTTTACAGGTGAAATTGAAAATAAAATTACCTCCCATTCCAAACCCATTAACAACTTTGATTTTAATACCACAAACAGCCTGCTGATCTCAACATCTGTAAATGGTGAAATTCGTGTCTACGATTTTGCCGCGAAAAAAATTATTAACCGGCTAAGCGGCACAGAATATTCAGGGATGAAATTTGCAGCATTCTCTATTGCCGATGGCTTCATATATTTTAACGGGTATAACAGGTTGTATAAAACCCGATCCGACCTCACGCAGGACGTTTTGAAGATTTACGACTTCACCGATTCCATTAATGCAGGCGTCATTACTCCGGATCGCAGTGCATTGATTATTGCGCTTGGAAAATTCCTCTATGTTATTAATCCGAGGTCAGATGAAATTGTGCAGCAACTTTATACCGGCAATTCTCCCGTAGAAAAACTCTGTATGCTTCCCGGAAGCGGGGTGCTGAGCTGGAGTTCTGATGGTACGATTCAAATCTGGAAATTAACATTGGGGCAACTGGAAACAGCCCCTATTCAATGGTTCAAGGCTGGCGTACCGAGCAATATTTCATTTTCACATGATGGTCATTATATGGTAACCGGCAATGTTGGCAACTGGGTCCGCATCTGGAATCCTTCTCTTAAAAAAGTTGAACAGGAATTAATTGGACATCAGTCCGCCGTCAATGGTTATGCATTTGCGCCCGGTGATTCCATTCTCTTCACAGCTTCCAACGATCTCTCACTAAAAATATGGAAGACAAAACTGGATTCTGTTCCGGTTGCTGAAACAGTTGAGAAGAAACCAACAAAACCAGTTCCGGCGCATTCTCCACCACAGGCAGTCCTCAGGGAGATAGTAAACCCCGATGTAAAAATGCTGCCGAAAAATGTACCTCAACATGTGCGCAACCGAACCGTTATTAAGACGGAAACAATCAAACTGAAAAATCCTACTATCGATGTTTATATTTACGATAACCACATTATTGACGGAGATACGCTTTCCATATTCTTCAACGGGGAATGGGTGCTGAGAAATTATGGTGTTGTGAAGGAAAAAAAGAAGATCACACTTACCCTCATGGAGAATACGAATAATTACATGGTACTCTTTGCAGAAAATCTTGGCACGAAGCCTCCCAATTCTGCTGTCGTTTATTTTTTGGATGGAAAACAGAAAAGATACATCACATTGAATTCTGATATGACACAGTGCAGTGCGATTAATTTTGTGTACAAAAAATAGTCCGGGAATTGAAAGTTGATTTGAGGAAACTTCCAATACTATCTTTTTTTATTTGCATCATGAGGATGTAAACCTTCGAAATCGGGTAGAATTACTGTCGATTAAAGCTAATAATTAAGCTATTCTTTCAAAAATTCTGCTAATATTGCATCCGCAAAATTCAAAATCTATAAACCAATAATTAATATGAAAAAACTAGTACTTATAATTGTTTCGATTTTCCTGGTTCAAAGCTCATTTGCGCAATGGTCAGGAATGGCAGCAGGACCCGGTGGTAAAGTGAGGGCTTTATGTGTTCACGGAGGCAGCCTTTATGCTGGTGGTGATTTTACCGGTCTGGTGAAAAAGTGGGACGGCACAGCATGGGTCGCTGTTGGTACTGGATTGAGCGGAACCGCGGCACCGAAGGTGAACGCACTTATTTC
This sequence comes from Bacteroidota bacterium, assembly GCA_039930605.1. GTDB lineage: Bacteria > Bacteroidota > Bacteroidia > AKYH767-A > 2013-40CM-41-45 > JAPLDB01. Next base: position 6,297 of record JBDTTM010000177.1, on the reverse strand, counting down.
GTTTAACGGAGAATTATATGCTGGAGGCGCATTTTCACTGTCAGCAAGTAATTACAATATCGCGAAGTGGAATGGATCTGCATGGGTAGCCGTAGGAGAAGGTTTGCAGGGTGTTGCTGGTTCATTCGTAACCTGTTTTTATGTGTGGAATGGGGTATTATTTGCAGGAGGCACTTTTACGCAGTCAGGAATGGCCTCTATTTCGAAAGTTGCCAAACTGATTAATAATGTATGGCAACAAGTAGGTGGAGGAGCTCCACCAAAATGCTTGTCAGGAGTTTATGCAATGGCAAAACATTCTAATGAGCTTTATGTGGGAGGACAAGGTTCAGCTCCATGGATAAACAAATTAAATATAGCAGGAACAGGTTGGGACGAACTGAATAATGTTGGATGGCTAACACAGGCAACTGGAGTATATGCGCTTGCATCTTTTATATATCCAAATACAAATTCTCCATCACTATTTATTGGCGGCCATTTTTCTTCCCCTTTTCCGACCGTTTGTGTTTATTCTAATGGCAATTGGGGCACTTCAGTCAATACTTTTACTGCAGGTGCCAATGATCAAGTCAATTGTTTTATTTCCACTTCAGTAGGAACAGGCACAGCTGCTATCGGAACACTTTATGCAGGAGGGGTCTTTACTGTATCTGGCGTACATAGCGCCAGCAATTTAGCGAAAAGAACGAAGATTATTCCATGGGATACAGCTGGAACGCCTGACTTTAATAGTAGTGTAAGGGCACTTTGTTATTTTAATGGTTATTTGATAGCAGGTGGCGATTTTACTACTCCCGGAAATAATGTAGCCCGTTATGCAACGACTGTCGACGTTGAAGAAGTTTCGAACAATATTATTGTCAACGAGATTTATCCGAACCCTATCATTAAAAATGCAATGTTACTGGTGCAAACGAAAGGCGCTATGCAACAACCTGAGTTGAGAATGATGGATGTAAATGGCAACCTGATTTCAGGCCATACTTCACAGAACCATTTCAACCACGCAACGAATGAAGTTGAGTTCAACATTGAACGTGAAGGCCTCGCTGCAGGTATGTACTATTATTTGGTTGTTGACGCAGAACAAATTGTCGCAACTGGTAAGTTGATAGTTGAGTAAAAAAAATAATCTATATCAAAAAGCATCCTGTACTTACAGGGTGCTTTTTTTGTTGATAAAAGAATCAGAATATTCTTTCTTCTGCCTCGAGCACGTAACCCGTCCGGTTAATTTCGTCTTACAGAGCTTTGGTTGTATTCAACAACAATCAAAATCCGGTAAAAGAAATGTTCGCGATTCTCGATATTGAAACAACAGGAGGAAATGCAAGAGCTGAGAAAATTACAGAGATTGCAATTTTTGTTCATGATGGGGAAAAAATAACAAGGGAATTTTCTTCACTCGTAAATCCCGAAAAAGAAATTCCACCATTCATCAGCCGCCTCACTGGTATTACAAATGAAATGGTAAAGGATGCACCTAAATTTTATGAGGTGGCGAAAAATATTGTCGGGATTACAGAAGGGATGACAATTGTTGCACACAATGCGCTTTTCGATTACGGTTTCATCCGCGAAGAATTCAAATCCCTTGGATACAGTTTTCACAGGAGCATCCTTTGTACTGTAAAGCTAACCAGGAAATTGATGCCCGGTTACCCATCATATTCTCTCGGAAATATCTGCGCACAACTTGGTATCATCAACGATGCACGCCATCGGGCTGCCGGTGATGCACTCGCAACCACCAAACTTTTCGACATGCTTCTTTCCAGGGACCACCATGGAATCATCCAGAGCAGTATTAAAAGTGATCCGGCACTGATGAAACTCCCACCGCATCTAGACAAAGAAGCGGTTAACAACCTGCCTGAAGAAACAGGCGTCTATTATCTTCACAATGAAAGAGGAAATATCATTTATATAGGCAAGAGTAATAATATAAGGAAACGGATACTCAGCCATTTTGCTGAAAAAGAAAATGCCAAATCCCTGTCTATGAAGATGGATGTACACAGCATTACTTATGAAGTTACAGGCAGCGAACTGGTTGCACTCCTGCTTGAATCAGATGAAATAAAAAAACACAAACCACGGTACAATAGAATGCAGCGTGAATCTCATTTCCAGTGGGGGATTTTCAAAAATGTAAATCAAGACGGTTATTTTACTTTGAAAGCAGCCCGCCTGAAAAACCAGGATGAAGAACCACTTCTTACCGCACGCAATTCTGATGAAGCAAAAGAAATACTCGATGCACAGGTGGAGAAATTTAACCTTTGCCAGAAACTTTGTGGGCTATACGATATCAAATATGCATGCTTTCGATACCATGTGAATCAATGCAATGGCGCCTGCATTTGCAAAGAACATCCTGCCGATTACAATAACCGCGTGAAACAACTGATCAGAAAATGGCGCTACGAAAACCAGGACTTTTTTATCATCGGCGATGGCCGGGGAAAACATGAACAGTCGGTGGTGGCTGTGGAAAATGGGCGTTACATCGGTTTCGGTTTTATGGACAGGGAACTTACATCCACCTCACCGGAGCAACTTAAATTCTTTATTAAGAATTATGCGGATAACCGGGATGTGCAGCGTATCATCCAAAGATATCTTCATAAAGCAGGATCCCAAAATGTGATCACGTTCTAATTGTATGCAGATGCTACCTTTGCATCGATGAAAAAAATATTATTCCTTGCGCTTCTTACGGGATTCCAGGTATTTGCACAAAAAAAAATCCGGGCTGATGAAATCGCTTCGTCATTGCTTAAAACAACAGACGGAAAAATTTTCAGGATGTATGAAACAAGAAAATCAGATGCCTCTGTATTTGTATTCCTGCTTCCCGACTGTCCTGCCTGTGAGAATTATTCACTCACACTGAATTCACTGGCGAAAAAATACAGGGAAAACGGCATCAGATTTTATGGTGCCTTCCCCCCTTTTATAAAGCCGGCAGAAATTGAAAATTTTCAAAAAACATACAAAATAAGTTTCCCCCTGCTGATGGACTACAACAATGAATTGCTGAAAGCATTTGATGCACACGTCGCGCCATCCGTTTTTGTAGTCAGCGAAAATACCTCTTTACTTTACCAGGGAAGAATTGATGACTGGATGTATGCCGTTGGAAAAAAAAGAACCGTAATCACCCATCATGAATTGGATGATGCACTGAAGTCAATTGCCTCCCACACAAAAATAAAAGTGGATAAAACACAACCGGTGGGATGCCTGATCGATTGAAATGAGAAACTGCCTCCGTTCTATTTATTTTTTTATCCTGCTGAACATTTTTTCCTGTACCCCGGATAAAAAAGAGGTCACATACTCAGGACAGATCGCAAAGATAATTTACAAGCACTGTACCCCTTGCCACCGGCCCGGATCAGCCGGGAGTTTCGACTTGCTGACTTATGATGACGTGAAGAAAAAAGCGAAAAATATTGAACTCGTAACGCGCTCACGATTCATGCCTCCGTATCCTGCCGATCCATCCTATTCCCATTTCCGCGATGAAAAAATTCTCAGCGAAGAAGAAATAAATTTGATTGCCGAATGGGTTCACAACAACTCCCCGCTCGGTGATTCTTCTAAACTCCCGCCGCTGCCGGTATTTGCTGACGAAAGCACCATCGGAATACCGGATCTTGTGATTCACATGCAGAAGTCCTTTTTTATTGAGGGCAACAACAAGGACCATTTCATGATGATGGGTATTCCTTATGAACTTCCGAAGGATACGTTTATTCATACGATCGAAATTGTTCCGGGAAATAAAAAACTTGTTCATCATATCAATGCGCACCTGGTACAGTATGATACCAACGCCAAAAAATATTTTTCCAAAAGCGAAAAGGTTGCAAACACGGAATTGATGAGCAAGCTGGAAGCGTATAAAATACTTGATCTTCCCAATGATGACGGTACTTACCCGTTGCTCACTCCTTCCGTCTCAAACTATCTGCCGGGTGTGGAAACTTCCGTTTACCCTGCCGGCATTGGCGGATACCGGGTAAAGAAGAACGGAGTCCTGTTGCTTGATAACATTCACTATGGTCCCAGTCCGGTCGACACTACCGATTCAACAACCTTTAATATTTTCTTCAGCCCCACACCCCCGGGCCGGCCAACTTCAGAATTTATTCTTGGCACTTCCGGTATTTCGAAAATGGAGCCACCACTTGTGATTGCACCAGGCAAAATTCAAACATTCAGAACACGGTACACATTGCCTGAAGACCTGTCATTGCTAACAGTAAATCCGCACATGCACCTGCTCGGAAAATCATTTCTTGCTTATGCAGTAAATACACAAGGCGACACAATTCCAATCATCAGGATTCTGAAGTGGGATTTTCGCTGGCAGTACTTTTATACCTTTAATAAAATATTGAAGCTTGAAAAAGGAACAACTATTTTTGTTGAGGGTGTTTATGACAACACGGAAAACAATCCCCTCAATCCATTTAATCCTCCACAGGTCGTTTCAGAAAGAGAAGGCAGCATGAGGACAACAGACGAAATGATGCAGTTTATTGTAACTTATATGCCTTATCAAACCGGTGACGAATCAATAGACCTTACAAAAAAAGAGTAATTCTTAAAAACCCTTTTTACGATCAAATTGGTAATAGGTTTGAAATGATCGAAATTTTTAACCTGGAATTGACTGATTTAAATATTTTTCCGGCATTCATAACATTTACACAGCCTTTCCTGTTAAAGGATTTGGATGGCAGGCACAAAAAAAAATAAAGAGGAAAAACTCAAACCGCATGTCGGTGCTTTATTGCTTTCTGAGCCATTTAATCCCGAACCCAACTTCAAGCGCGCAGTTGTACTTATCAGCCAGCATGACCAGCGCGGAAGTATCGGCTTTATTCTGAATAAACCGACGCCACTACTTATCAATGACGTGCTTGAAGATTTTCCGGAGTTTAAAGCACAAATCCATTGGGGTGGAAACCAGCGACTTGACTCAGTTTATTACATACATACAATTTCAAAACTGAAAGGCGCACAACCGATTTCCAACGGTATTTTCTGGGGAGGCGATTACGAACATCTCAAATTGATGGTTGAATCAAAACAGATCAATCCTGAGCAGATTAAATTTTTAGCGGGGTACAATGCCTGGAGTCCAAGAAAATTAGCAAAGGAAATCCGCAATGAAAACTGGTGGGTTACGAATGCTGATCTCCAATCAGCCTTCAATGAACATCCCGATACGGCATGGGGCAATATTCTTCAGCGAAATGGTCACGTTTATGGGATCCTGAATGATTTCCCCGAAGATCCCGGGATCAACTGATTACGCTGCTATTTCAAGGTTCGTTTTCTTATTCTTCCTTTGCGGAATCATGAATTTATTTTTCGGTACCCCTGCCCAGAACAGCACAGCACTTCTTACTGAGGAAGAGTCCGGTCATTGCATTCGTGTATTAAGAATGAAAGCGGGTGAAGAAATATTTTTTACTGATGGGGTCGGAAATTTTTACCGTGGAAATATTGCAGATCCGGATCCGAAAAAATGCCTGGTCAACATACTCGAAACGCAAACAGAATATGGCAAAAGAAATTATTCACTGCATATTGCAATTGCCCCGACCAAAAATATTGATCGCTTTGAATGGTTTCTTGAAAAGGCAACCGAAATCGGCGTAGATGAAATTACGCCTGTCTTTTGCCAACGTTCAGAACGAAAAGTAGTCAATACAGAAAGGTTGAACAAAGTCCTTCACGCGGCTATGAAGCAATCACTCAAGGCATATCTGCCTAAGCTGAATGAACCGGTATCCCTGGAGAAATTTTTTGTCAATTATTCCTCCCGGAACAAGTTCATCTGCCTGATAAATGCAGCAGACCATCTCAAAAATAAAATTTCAGCCGGAACAAATTCTCTCCTGGTCATAGGACCTGAAGGCGACTTTACAGAAAAGGAAATCCTGCTTGCACAGGAAAATATGTATGTGCCGGTTACGTTAGGGACAAGCAGGATGCGGACAGAAACAGCGGGGATAGTTGGCTGTTCCATCGTATCTTTGCTCAACCAATAATTCCTGCCTTTCGGAATTGCATAATTAATTTTCATGGCAAAAAAAAACCTGCTCATTTTATTTCTAATTTTTTGTTTGTCTTCATTTATACAACCTTCCTATAAAATAGCACTATTAAAGTACAATGGTGGTGGCGATTGGTATGCAAATCTTGAAACATCTATTCCCAACCTGATCAAATTCTGCAACCAGAACCTGGGTACTAATATTGATGGAGAACAGG
>JBDTTM010000176.1:0-8338 GCA_039930605.1 Bacteroidota bacterium | reverse complement strand
CAAAACCACCGCATCAACAGTAAAGGACAAAACACCTCTGCCATTTTTGGCTTCACCACTACTTTGCTTGAAGTGCTGAAAAAAGAACAGCCCTCTCACATCGCTGTAGTGTTCGATACAGAAGCACCTACATCGCGGCATGAGGAATTTCCGGAATACAAAGCCGGCAGGCAGGAAATTCCGGAAGACCTGGCTTTGGCAATTCCCTATGTTCAGAAAGTTTGCGAAGCATTCAATATTGATGTGCTTTCTTTAGATGGATTTGAAGCGGATGATATCATCGGCACACTTGCAAAGAAAGCCGAGAAAGATGGCTTTGATACATACATGATGACTCCCGACAAAGACTACGGGCAACTGGTGGATGATCACACTTTCATTTATAAACCTGCACGTGGTGGAAATCCTCCGGAGGTGATGGGTGTGAAGGAAGTTTGCGAGCGATGGGAAATTGAACGCGTAGACCAGGTAATCGACATTCTTGGATTGATGGGAGATGCAGTGGACAACATCCCTGGCATCAAGGGTGTCGGAGAAAAGACGGCTATCAAGTTCATCAAAGAATACGGTTCAGTAGAAAATCTTTTAAAGAATACCGATAAACTTACCGGTAAGATCCGTGAAAAAGTGGAAGCCGGCAAAGCAGATGCCATCCAGTCGAAAAGACTTGCCACAATTATCCTGGACGTTCCGATCAAAATCAAATTAAAAGATCTTGAGAAGAAAGAATGGAATAAAGAAGCTTTGAAAGAATTATTTACAGAGCTTGAATTCCGGAGGTTGGGAGAACAATTAGGCCTCACCCCCAGCCCCTCTACAAAGGAGAGGGGAGGAGCAACCCTATCATCCCTCAAAAAATCCCTACCGGGTACACAAGGCAGTTTGTTTTTTACCAATGATGATGAAGTAAAAGTCTCTCATAGCATCGAAGATGAACCGGCTATTGATTCCCTCCCACTCGTGGAGGGCCAGGGAGTGGCGCATAAAACAATCTCTGATATTCCACACAATTACATCATTGCCGATACGAAAGAGAAAAGAAAAAATCTTGTTGAATTACTTGGCAAACAAAAATCATTTTGTTTCGATACGGAAACAACCGGTTTGAATGCACTCACTGCAGAGCTGGTAGGAATGAGTTTCTCTATCAAAGCACATGAGGGTTATTGGGTTCCTGTTCCGCCAGACCAGGCAGAAACTAAAAAGATTGTGCAGGAATTCAAACCTGTTTTTGAAAATGAAAAGATTGAAAAGGTCGGACAAAATCTCAAGTATGACATCAGTGTATTATTGCAATACGACCTTGCTGTAAAGGGAGAAATGTTTGACACGATGATTGCACATTTTCTAATCCAGCCGGACATGCGCCACAGCATGGATGTGTTGGCAGAAACGTATCTGAATTATTCCCCGGTAAAAATTGATACGCTGATCGGTAAGAAAGAACGGGGAAAAGAACAAGGCAGCATGCGCGATGCACCGCTTGAGCAAATTGCTGAATACGCCGCAGAAGATGCCGATGTCACCTTGCAACTTCATTCCATTTTTGCACCTCAACTGAAAAAAGGAGGCGTACAGAAATTATTTGATGATGTGGAAATGCCGCTCGTACCTGTGCTTACTGCAATGGAAGCTGAAGGAATCAACCTGGATGTTGACGCACTGCATGAACTTTCAAGCGTTCTGCAAAAGGATATAGCAATTACCGAAAAAGAAATTCAAAAGCTGGCAGGCGCAGAGTTCAATGTTTCATCACCGAAACAGGTTGGTGAAGTTTTGTTCGAAAAAATGAAAATCGTGGAGAAGCCTGTCAAAACAAAGACAGGTCAATACTCTACAGCAGAAGATGTGCTGAGTAAAATCGAAAGCAAGCATCCCATCATTAAAAAAATCCTTGACTACAGGGAACTTGTCAAATTGAAAAGTACGTATGTTGATACACTTCCTGAATTGGTGAACCCGCGCACAGGCAGAATTCACACCAGCTACAACCAGGTAGTTGCAGTCACAGGAAGATTGAGCAGTGACAATCCGAATCTACAGAACATTCCGATCAGGACTGACCGTGGAAAAGAAATCCGCAAAGCATTTATTCCGCGAAGCAGCAAGTTCACTTTACTTAGTTGCGATTATTCACAGATTGAACTCCGCATCATTGCAGAACTCAGCGGAGATACAGGTATGATTGAAGCATTTAAGAGTGGGGAAGACATTCATGCCACCACAGCATCGAAAGTTTATGGTGTAGCATTGACAGATGTAACCGGTGATATGAGGCGCAATGCCAAAATGGTGAACTTCGGAATCATCTATGGTATTTCAGCATTCGGCCTCGCTGACCGATTGAATATTTCCCGCACAGAAGCAAAGGGTATCATTGAAAATTATTTCATGCAGTATCCGCAGGTGAAAGAATACATGGACGACAGCATAGAAACTGCCCGCAGCAAAGGATATGTTGAAACCGTTCTGGGCCGAAGGCGTTACCTCCGCGACATCAACAGCGCGAACCAGACTGTGCGCGGATTTGCAGAACGCAATGCCATCAACGCGCCGATACAAGGAAGCGCAGCAGATATGATCAAGATTGCAATGATCAATATCCATCATGAATTGAAAAAGCAAAAGCTGCAATCAAAAATGTTGCTGCAGGTACATGATGAATTGGTCTTCGATGTTTTTAAACCCGAGCTGGAAGAAGTAAAAGCAATGGTGCTCGACAAAATGAAAACAGCTTTGCCGTTGAAAGTTCCTGTGGAGGTGAGTGCTGGGACGGGGAAGAACTGGCTGGAAGCGCATTGAGGAAGAAATGCACGATGCATGATTCACAATTCACAATGAAAACAGCCAAGGTATATTTGTTCTTTAATCTGGAAGTGCATTGAAGGCAGTTGGCAATAGGCAAGAATCAGCCAGAAACCAATAGACATGAAACAGTAGACAATAGACAGGCGAATCCTTTTTTCATTTAATGATGTGATAAATTTTTTGGGGGAACAGTGAGTTGTGAACTCTTCCTGGCAGGAATTTACCTCGTGACGATTGGCGAATCAGAAATACAACTTAGGAAAACATTGGTGGTACGATAGAAATTAAAATCCATTGGTGATATCCTGGTTGAATTACTGGATGATAAATGGTGGCTGAGTAGCATATCAGGAACCTTTAAGTATTTTTGTTTGATGCACCTTCAGCTAAGCAAGACAGTATTCTGGGACGTTAATTTTAATGAACTTGACGAAGACAAGCATAGTGATTTTATTATCGCACGCATTTTCCAATATGGCTTACTTGAAGACTTGAAAATTGTTTTACAGAAATTTTCTGACGACCAAATCAAACAGGCGCTTCGTGCTCAGCGGGGATTGGATAAATATACCGTTGATTTTGCAAAAGCAATTGGTTATCTCGAATAATGAGCACGATGTATTATCAGTGTGTTTCGCCAGCGCTTTTGGAAATCATAAAAAAGGGTTGCGCAAATAAATCATTTGCAAATTTTCGCCTTTGTGGCGGCACTGCAAACAGGTCACCGTATTTATATTGATGCAGATTTTGTTACTGAAAACAAGCGGGAATGGGTAAGAATTGGCTGAAAGTGAATTGAATACAGTTGGCAAGAAAATTAATAAGATGTATATTTGCGTATCATATTCATTCATCGAAGAAAAATAATTTGAAATGTTACACCGAAATAAATTAAGCGCCATTCAACTTGAGTTGCTTAAAATATATTCTTTCAGTCCGAGCGAAAAACAACTGGAAGAAATCAGGACAATGCTGGGAAAATATTTTGCGAAAAATTTTTCAAACAAGGTGAGTACGGCTGCTGCAAAAAAAGGATTCACTCAAAAGGATATAGACAAGTGGCTACGTGATGAAAAAAAATAATTGCCGCATTGTTCTTGACACAAATGTTTTTATAGTTTCTCTACTGCCCCATTTTTCGTATTACTGGATTTACGAAAATTTTCTGAATGGAAATTATAATTTACTTTTGAGTACTGAAATCCTTAATGAATACGAAGAACAAACCGCCCTTCGCTACGGAATAAAAAAGACACAGGCACAACTTGATTTTCTATTGTTACTGCCCAATGTAAAGCACATTACTCCTTACTTTTACTGGAACTTAATAGAATCCGATGCTTCGGATAATAAATTTGTCGATTGTGCCGTTTCAGGAAATGCAGACTACGTTGTAACTGAAGACAAACATTTCAATGTGTTGAAGAAAATAAAGTTTCCTCATTTGCCAATTCTTAATATTCAAGGGTTTAGGAAATTGCTTGGAGAATAAATTTACAAGTAGGAATGAGAAAGGGGAAGAGCTGGCTGGAAGCGCATTGAGGAAGAAATGCACAATGCTTGATTCACAATTCACAATGAAAACAGCCAAGGTATATTTGTTCTTTAATTTGGAAGTGCATTGAAGACAATAGGCAGTTGGCAATAGGCAAGAAACAGCCAGAAACCAATAGACGGTTGGCATTTAGGAATTATTATAAGTTGTGGGCCAAGTTGGTCAGAAAACTTGTAATGGAATAAATATTTTGTATATTTGATTTACAATTTTTCCAATGAAAAAACTATTACTTTTCTGCGCCTTGCTGGCATCCACATTTTCTTACGCCCAGGTTTTTGAAACTAAAGTGAACACCAGCTTTCAGTTTGGTAACTTTTCTCTTGAACCCACAGAAGATGGGGGATACATAATGTTTTGCGGTTCTCAATATTCCGCATTGCAAATGATAAAATTCGATTCATTGGGAAATGTTTCCTGGTCGAAGTACTACAATGAATATGGAATGGACGTAGCGGCTTCTCTCGGGAAAAATCGTATTGCAGTGTACGGGAATTACACAACCAACTACTGGCCCTACCAGATCACTTCCGCGATCCACATTATTGATTCCTCCGGAGTTATTCAATACAACTACCTGCTTCCCGAATCGCTTATAATAAACCAGATGCATTCCACAATGGATGGAGGAAACATTGCAATGGCATATCCCTATTCAGGTAATCCTGGCCAGGTATTTAAAACCGATTCTCTCGGGGCACTTGAATGGGTGAAAGGCATTGATAGCTTATCGCTTTATACCAATGCAGCATACGTAACAGATATTATTGAAGCAAGCAATGGTGGATATATCGGCATCATGAATTGTCAATTCCCAGACACAAACTTAGCGCCATGGTACAACATTCTGGTTCGACTTGATAGCTTAGGCGATACACTATGGACTAAATCTTTTAACCAAATTTCATGGAATTTGAAAATAACAAAAGATCCATCGAATAATTATCTGCTTTACAATTCAAATGAATTGATACTTCTCGATTCATCAGGAACAATTCAATGGAGCAAGTATACCCTTGATACAATTTCTGGGATGGGTTTTGGAATAGCTGATTGCAAATTGACTCCTGACAGTTGTTTTATTTTCTCTGGCGACTATTATGATTTCTCAATTCAGGCAAGGCGAACCATCCTCTGTAAGTTAGATACAACCGGAGCTGTACAATGGTTACGATCATACGCGAGGATGAATACGTATTACACTATGCCACTTGCACTTGCAAAGGATGGGGGTTTTGCTTTTCTAACACCTGACCTTAATAACTCTGCTTGTGTTTTAGTAAAGACAGATTCCAACGGCGCCTCAATCTGCGATTCATTATTTTCAATTCCGGTATTTACAGATACATTGATTCAACCTGTTCAATTATTTTACGGCATTCATCCATTTAATCTACAGATAATTAATACAGCGGGTTCACCTGTAACACAGTATTATAATGCTTCGTTTACTCAAAATGGTATATGCCTCCTACTTAACAACAAAGAAATTTTTTCCGAAGATTATTCAATAATCATTTCTCCAAATCCTGCCGGCAATCAGTTCGTGGTTCGTAGCAAGGAGTTCGTAGTTAATGCAACTATAGAAATCTTCGACCTCATTGGAGAAAAAATTTATTCAGCTAATTTCAAGAACGAGTTAACTATTGATGGTACTCTTTTTCCAAAAGGAATTTATTTTGTTCGGTTAAGCGATTCAGAAAAACTGCTCACACAAAAACTGGTGATTGAGTAATTAAAAATGCCGCTTCATATACTGAAACGGCATTTTTCACAGGGAGATTTTCTGCGCTGAGAATTAGTAAAAAAATTGCTCCGAAATCACTTTCCCATCCTTCACCCCGAACACACAAATTTCATCCCACACTACTTTTCCCATTCCCGTCAGAGTTGCATCTAATTTGCAAACGATGCTGAAGTAATTTCCGGCTACAATCGGATCAGAGAATGAACCACTGTGACGTTCTTCTATCATTTCCGCAAATCGCCTGCCCTTTTCCTGCACGTTTGCTTTGCCTATTGCAACGGGTGTTGGAGAATGTGCCGGTTCGTGGCTGGTTACTTCATCAGCGAAAAGATCTTCCTGTGCTTCAAGAACTTGTCCCTTGCGGCACATCGCTACAAGGCGATCTGCAACTTCCTGCGTAGTCATTGTTTTTAGAGCTGTTGACATTTTGTTTGCTTTAAATTGTTTTACAATAATTGAATTATAAACTAAAGACGAGTGAGCACTCCTAATCAGGACAATTTGGTAAAAATATTTCCTCAAAACCTGTTTTAAGACCGGGAATCACGGTTTTCGGAGGTAAAAAAGCGGATGTCGCCGGGATTATTACCTTTGCGCCCTTATTCATCCCGATAGCTATCGGGATCGGTCGCAAAAGATATTTCAGTTTCCGAACCATCTCCTGCACCGGAAAAAATTTCCAACATGACACCATTAAAATTTAATGAGCTGTCTCTCTCCGCAGAGATGCAGCAGGCTATTACCGAAATGGGATTTACAGAGGCATCCCCTATTCAATCAGAAGCCATTCCACCTCTTTTACAAGGACTTGACGTAATCGGCCAGGCACAAACCGGTACGGGTAAGACAGCAGCCTTTGGCATTCCATTGCTCGAACAAATTGACGTCAAAAACAAAAACACGGCAGCACTGGTGATGTGCCCTACACGCGAACTTGCGCAGCAGGTGGCACAGGAGCTAAAAAAGCTGGCGAAATATAAAAAAGGTTTGGTCATTCTTCCTGTTTACGGAGGCGAACAAATTCAAAAACAAATCAGCGCGTTGAAACGTGCGACTCATGTAATCGTTGGTACTCCCGGTCGCATCATCGATCACCTCGAACGCCGAACGATTTCCTTTGAACACGTAAAATGTGTGGTGCTTGATGAAGCGGATGAAATGCTGAACATGGGATTCCGTGAAGACATTGAAATGATCCTTTCAAAAATTTCAGGTGAGAAACAAACCGTTTTGTTTTCTGCAACGATGCCGAAACCGATCCTGGATATCACACGCAGGTTTCAGAAAAATCCGAAGCTGGTAAAGGTGACGAAGAATGAACTTACTGTTGCTGCCATCGAACAAGTTTATTTTGAACTCTCCAGTTCACAACGCACTGAGGTGATGGCACGACTTATTGATCTGCACAACCTGAAATTGATGCTTGTCTTTTGCAATACCAAACGCAAGGTTGATGAAGTGGTGCAGCAAATGATTGAACTTGGCTACAAAGCAGATGCTATTCATGGCGACCTGAACCAAAGTCAGCGGAACAATGTATTGTCGAAATTCAAACACGGCCGCATTAATATTTTAGTTGCAACGGATGTAGCAGCAAGAGGTATTGATGTAGATAATGTAGATGCAGTTTTCAACTACGATCTTCCACTTGATCCGGAATATTATGTACACCGTATTGGCCGCACAGGACGTGCCGGAAAATCGGGCAAGGCATTTACTTTCGTTACCGGAAGAAATGAATCCGGCCGTCTGCGTGAAATAGAACATTATGCTAAAGTGCGGATTGAAAGACACAATACTCCTTCCAGGAAAGAATTGCTGGAACTGAGCAAACACAAATTGGCAGATAAGATCAAAGAGATTACCGCTACACCTGACCAGGCGCTGTACGATAAAATGATTCACGATTTCATGGATGAAGGAATCACGCTTCATCAACTCGCTGCAGGACTTCTGAAAATGCATCTCGGTCCGCTTGATGCGCCGGTAAGTCAATCTACGGGCAAAAGATCGGAAGAACGTGGAGAGCGCGGAGAACGTGGTGGCCGAAGAGACCGTAGTGAACCAAGAGAAAGAGAACGTTTTCCACGAAAAGGAAACATGGTTCGCTTGTTTGTGAGTGTTGGTCGGCAGGACAGGATCAGCAAAGGAGATATTGCAGGTGCATTCGCATCGCTTACAGGAATTCATGGTGAAGACATTGGTATCATTGATCTCTACGACAAATT
>JBDTTM010000175.1:0-8374 GCA_039930605.1 Bacteroidota bacterium | reverse complement strand
GAGGATGCGAGGTTTTTACAGCCCGTTAAACTATCCGTTAATTGTAAACTAAAAAGTTTATCGCCAGCTCCACTGATGAAAATTTCCGGATTTAGAATAGAAACATTACTAATGCTTCCATTGTCAGGACTCCACAAAAAAGTATAACCGGGAGTTCCACCGGAAGCAACAGGAGAATTTCCCAGCATGACGGAAGCGCCATCGCAAAAGCCGGAATTGAATCCTGCATCAGCAACCAACACCGGTGGCTCATTCACTGTTCCCGGGAGTACAGTAATACAACCCATTGAGTCCGTTACCGTCACTGAGTAAGCACCGGCATGAAGATTCCTCGCCAGTGTATCTGTTCCTCCCGAAGGTATCCATTGATAAGTATAAGGTCCGTTACCTGAACTTACAACTATCGAGAGTTCACCGTCATTTGCATCATAACAGGTTGCATCAGTTACTGTTCCTGCAACGAGGACCGGACCGGTTGTATTACTCACGCCGATGGTGACTATTTCAGAACATCCATTTCCATCGGTGACTGTAACATTGTAAGATGCTGCAGCCAGATTTACTGCTGACGCTGTCGTCTGCACAGGGATTGTGCTCCATTGATATGTAAAACTACCTGCACCGCCCGTTGCAGAAACTGTTGCAGTTCCATTGGACTGCGCACAACCGGCATCAGTAGATGATGTACTCAAAATTATGGCTGCGGGCTCAGTGATAGAAACATTCGCAGAACTGGAGCATCCATTGGCATCTGTGATCGTAACTGAATAAGCTCCTGCATGCAGGTTACCGGCAACTGAATCACTGCCTCCGGAGGGTATCCATTGAAAAGTAAATGGTGAAGTACCACCGGAAACATTTGCTTCCACTTCTCCGTCATTTCCATTAAAGCATCTCACATTCGAAATAACAACTACGCTTGCAGCAGGACCTGCTATAGTTGAAACCGTGACCGATGCTGAAGATGTACATAGATTTCCATCGGTTACAGTTACCGTATATGTTCCTGCTAATATATTGACAGCTGATGCAGTTGTCTGTACAGGTATTGTATTCCAGCTATAAGTATAACCTTGTGTACCGCCATTTGCAACTACAGATACTGATCCGTCTGCACGACCGCAATTTGAACTGACAGCACTGGTGTTTATTACAATTGAAGAAGGTTGTGTAATTGCAGTTGTTGAAGAACTGGTACAGTCTGCTCCATCAGTTATAGTAACGGTATAGTTGCCAACACCAAGATTAGAAATAGTTGAAGTAGTTTGTCCGCCAGACCACAAATAAGTATAAGGAGCTACACCCAAAGATGGTACCGCTGTTGCTGTGCCGTTGTTACCACCATTACAACTGATGTTTGTTGATGAAGAAGTAAGCGAAAGATCATCCATCGTAATTAACAAGAATGTTGTCGAACTGTTTCCGCATGAATTAACTGCAGAAATCGTTAATATTCCACCTGTACTTCCCCACTGAATCAAAACGCTGTCACCTCCGGGAATCAAAATTGTCGAACCAACCGGTGAAGTCCAGTTATAACTTGTGGCCCCGGGAACTGAATCCACATAGTATGTATAAGTTCCACCTGCACACACTACTAACGGTCCATGAATCACAGGGGGTTGAGCGGGTACAGTACATTCAGGAACAGTAAGTGTGGACAGAACTGTCGTATCTCCCGAAGAATTATTTCCTGAATTGGTAATATTAAATGCTCCGTAAAACGTAACGTTGCCGGTACCTGTTGCCGGTGCAGTCCAGTCAAACAGCCATGTTCGGGAACCTGTTCCTGAAGTACCTGCAGTTTTTTGCGTGATGTACTTTCCTGTACCAACCAGTTGCATCTCTGTAGTATTGGTAACTATTAATGTTCCCAGTTGAGTACCTGTTATATTCTGTGGGGAGATTTCAAATCCGAATTTGGTGTGACCACCGCGTGCAATGGTAGCAGTGATTGTATAAGTCTGGCCGCCGGTGTATCCTGACACAGGAATATTCGAAGTAATCAATCCTGCCTCTGTAGTTGGCGTTGGACCACTGTGGCAATTTTTGCAGGTAGCCCCTCCGTCTCCCGGAGAACCGGTCCTTGTTGCAGGAGAACCGTTTTGGTGTGAATTGGCTTCATTATTTGAAGCATCAAGTATCATGAGCGATATGAATGCAAAAAATAACGCATTAATAAAGGCGTAACGTATTTTCATTGAGTGTTTGTTGGTAGTGCTATAAACAGAAGCCGGAATGAAAGGTTTTAAATAGCCGGCTTTGGGCCGCTAAAGAATAAAAAAAATCCTGATTACGTTAACTTATTGGGAAAAATTCACCTGCTGCCTAAATTCATGTGCAGAATGATAAAATCAATGCTCAGACCAAGTGTCCAAGGTGTGGATTGCGGTCAGGATTTTCAAGAAGAAGGTCGAGACTTAACCGCATGATTTCACCCATGTTGCGGCTACGGATAAAATCTTTCCTGCCGTAATACTCAGCAAGTTCTTCGCGGAGCTGTTCAATTTTTTCTTTCGTTGAAATGGTATCGTTAATCATTGTTTCCAAAAGACAGGCGATCCGGTAACGGGAAGTACGAAACCTGCGCGACATCAATGACCTTTCTTCCAACTGGTACTGCTTAACCGTTTCTTCGTTCATCGTATTCATGCACAACAATACCAATGGGTTGTTCTCCTTAAAGAACTGTGGAAGGTAAAGACTTTTCTTCCCTTCATAACTTTGCTGGTCGAAGTCAATTGCACGAAAACGGTATTGGATGTCATCGAAGTCAGTCATCGTATCGATCACAAAATTATACGACCGCATGTCACCCAATAAACGCACGAAGCATCGCTCATTGAATTTCACAAACTCTTTTGCAAGACGTGTCAGGTTCGTGTTCTTATCACCGAGGTTCAGTCTGATAAATTGATCCCCGGGAATGCCTATGATGTGCTCTTCAACTAAAGTGAATCCATCGAGTAAAAAATTGATCCGGTTGGGAGAAAGAATGTCTTCGAATTCCAATCCATAGACGCGCGATGCATCCGCTACTTTTACATAGAAGTAATCGTAGTTGTCATTGAACTGGTTCATGATGCGGATGCGAAAAGGTTTTGAATTTCCAAAAGCACAATAGTCAATACGATCCACATACAAATGCTCCATCATTGCCACATTCCCCTCTACCTTCATGATGGCATACATCAACACCAGCCTTTCGTTCAGCTCTTTCATTTCTGAAGGACTGTAAAAAACACATTCCCAAAGAGTGTCTTTTCCGTCTTTATCACGGAGCGGAACCGATGACGTAAAACGCAACAGGTCATCGTAGGCAAATGGAATGTCCATTAGCCTTCCGAATTCATCGAGGTAAATCATGAATTCTTCTGTGACCGGGTAGGTTGGTTTCTTCTTGCTGATGCTATTCATGGGCCTGACAACTGATGTTTGCAAATGAACGCATAGTTTTATAATCGGGAAAATAATTGGAAATTATAAATTAAGCCAGTCTAAGCGGACTGCAGATACAAGTGGAAGTATTCTGTTCCGGTGCTTAATTGTTAGTGATGAATGATTATTTTCTTTGTGATTGAGGAATGTTCCGATTGAATCGTAATAAAATAAACTCCGCAATCAATATCGCTTACGTTTATTATCCAATGGTCCCGTGAAGATATTTTGGGTTCTGTATGCACAATTCTTCCTGATAAATCAGAAAGATAAACATTAACACCATTCTTTAAGTCGCCTGGGTATTGGATATTAATAAATCCTTCAGATGGATTCGGGAATACCTGTACTGCATCATGGCCTATCTCTAACACATTTACTCTTGCTGTATCAATTACAACAAAAGAACCCATCATTCCATCGTCTTCATGATGAAGTAAATGACAGTGGTACATGTAAGGGACTGTGTCATTGGCAAAATCTTCAAACCTGGTCACGAAGCGAACGCTGTCATTGGGCATTACAAGTACAACATCTTTTTTCCCTTTCTCATAGGCAGCAACCGGAATACCGCTTTTATCAAGGAGATAAAAATGCATATCATGAATATGAAATGGATGCGCAACCATGGTCTTGTTTATTACCGTCCAGATCTCTGTTGTATTAAGATAAACCTTTTCATTTATTGAATCCATCACAAAAGTTTTTCTGTTAATCCCGAATGGGCCTTCTGCAAGGTTAGGATTCACAAATCCATCCGACAGTGTATCGAATTCAAAAGTTCGCTGGACGGTCACATTTAAGGTGTCCCATGGAACCACTGTTGTTAGACTTGAAGGAATAGTTGTAACAGGACTGCCCGTTTGTGGAGAAACATTTAACTGCAACAGCTTGAAATCTGTTCCATTCAACGGATTGAAATAATAATCCGGAACCTGATTCAAATCATCTCCTATTGAATCTGCACCCATAATTCCATGCGATAACTCAGAGCCGTAACTCATAAGGAAAATGGTGTCGTTAAGATGACCTCCGAGGTCAACAAGAATTTCAGCACGTTCTCCGTTTGATAGTCGCAATCTATTTAAGGTGAGTGAGGAGTCAATCAAACCTCCATCCGTTGCAATGAGATGAAAGTTCATGTTGTTTGAAAAACCAAAAAGAAAACTTCTGTCTGATGCACCATTAAGTAAACGCAGACGAACCACCTGCGCCGGAACATCCAGGTATGGATTTACTGTTCCATTTACCATTGGTATAGTGTCAAATGCGGTGGCAATGGCTATCTGATTCAATACGTCAAAGCACTTGGTTTGTACAATGAATGGGAAATCATCCACACCATAAGTGCGGGGTAATGTAAGCGCTGCTTCTGTGCTGTCCTTAATAATGATTATTCCAGCAATGCCCTTCGACACATGCAGGTCAGTTTTATTTGCCCCGTGCGGATGATACCAAAACGTTCCTGCGCTATTTAATACCTGGAAGTTTGGACTCCATGTTGATCCTTGTAAAATAATCTGGTGCGGACCTCCGTCATATATTGCCGGGACGTGCAATCCATGCCAGTGTATCGTTGTTGCATTTCCATTCCCGGTCAGATTATTGGTAACATTCATCGTGACCCAATCCCATTTATTCAAAACCAAAGTCGGAGCAAGCAACGGTCCATTAATTCCGAATGTAGGAGTATTAACCCCGGGATAAAACTGAGTCACACCATTTTGAATATTCAGACTGAAGTTCGTCCCCGAAAGTAATGGCGGAATAAAAAGAGGATTTCCCGCCTTGACCGTAAGTATAAACGTTAGTGTATCAATCGAGCCCGGGTTGTTGATATCCCAAACCGAGTATCGGATCTTTGCGGTACCGTAGCTAACGTGCGGAGTAATATGCAGTAAGATAAAACCATAATCAAACGGGAGCACAGGGTTCATTGAACCGCTATCAACCAACGTTGTATAGCAGATCGAATTATCACAGACGGTGGCATTCCAATTTGACGGAACACTTTCACTAATCTTCCTCCACATCAGATTTAGCGTATCTGCTGAATTGTTGATTTGTGATATGCTCAGCGTCTGTAAATCTTCGAATACACCTGTCAACTGAATCGTATCGTCAGGAGAAATAGTATAGGTTTGGGCAATTGAATTCATGGTGGCCATAATCAATATGGCTACCGGCAATATTTTCCTAAATAAAATTGCAACCACTAATACTCTTAATGAACAACATTTAATTTTTGAGTGAAAGATTTTCCACCAACCCGAAGTTGAACGAAATAATTTCCGTTCGCCAATGCTTTGGTATCAAACTGCTTTCTTACAAGTCCACTTTGCTTTTCATTTACGATAACCACAATTTGTTTGCCTGTCACATCTGTGACCTCAACAAACAGGTCTGTTGGCTCCTTCAAATTAATATTGATGAAAGCATATTCTGCGGCCGGATTGGGAAATACATTGAATGATGAGACAGCCGATGGCAGACTTTGAACCGTGTTCAGTTGGCTATAAAGTGCAATAAGGGAATCCCGCATAATAGTAGTATCGCTCGTACTAAAACTAAGCGTTGAAAACATCACCCGATGATCCAATCCCCCAAGGAGTACAACAGTTGGCATTCCGAAGCCACCATAATAAGCAACCATAGCAGCACCGCTATCCATCGGATTAAAAAAATGATCGACTGAACTTGTAGATGCCCACGTGATAGAACCAGCACAGTTGGTAGTGTTGTTGAAAGGAAAAGCATATCCTTTAACCATATCCGGATGTTCTGAGTTGATGTTGTTAGCCATCAATTGAATTTTTTGTGCGGGCGGAGGACATGCTCCACAGTTCGGCATGTAGAAGAAAAGCACAACAGCTTTTCCAGCGTCCAGGTCAGCATAAAGATCAACAGACGTACCATTACAATCTACTCCAGTCCGTTGCATAGCGGTTTGAGCTTTGGAAATTGTTATTGACAGCATCAAAACAATTAAGAAGGGTATTGACTTTTTCATATTATTTATTTTAGTTGTGGTTAATTGGAATTTTCTTATTGTAATGCCATTGTTAACGAGAATGGAAAGCAGGTAGATTCCCTTTTCCATACCTTGAGAATTAACAGGTATGGCAATTTAACTCTGGCCAATCACTAATAAAAGTAAAACAGCAATCGCTTTCTATATATAACGCATAGATTTCAATCGGAAGTCCAAATGTAGAAAAAGAAACTTAATTCTAAGCATATAAATATTGCTTTTTCGAGATACTTATGGGGTTTTCTTCTATTTTTGGAGAGCATTGTAGATTGCCATAGGGTGGCCTGAACATATGCTACCGGAAATAATCCGGATTGGATTATTAAAAAATGAATCAGAATCGAACCTGGGAAACAGTTGCGCCTTTATAATTTTGAAAATCTTCCCTCTTTATCCTCCTGTCTGATTAAATAGATGCCTGCAGGCAAATCAGAAATATTGATGGTTTTATTTTCAGGATTAATGAACGTTAAACGCACCAATTCACCAATGGAATTGTAGACTTCCAGCGTTTCTCCATTCTCGCTGCAATTAAAAATGGAGATAAATTCTTTTGCCGGATTTGGATAAAGCAATTGAGTAGACGCATCTGAAAATAAATGGATACCGGTATTCAGGTTACCAAAAATGTGCTCATAGTTTGCTGCATATCCATAAACAGGTCCGCAGGAATTCACAGCATCCCAATTCACAGACCACGTCATCATTCCACGAAGTGATGGAAAACCACCGGTTTGAAGTAACACATACGATCCCGGTTGTGGCCCTGTGCCTCTTAAATATTCGATGGCCAGTCGCACTGCTGCTGTATCGGTAAAACCACCTCCTGCAGCGTTGGTGCATGCCGGTAGTCCGATGGCAACCTTGTCCGCCGGTAATCCTGAAAACATTCCGCCGGCTGTATTAAATCCCCGGATCACTGCTTCTGTCATGGCCACAATAAAATCTGCAGTTCCCTGGGAATAAACATTGCCGTCAATTCCATACATGCTGCCGCTGTTGTAAAGCTGAACATGAAGCAGTTCAAGCGAATCACGCAAAGCATCAATTACAGGAAGGTATGCACCCCATATTCCGCCAAAGGCAGACATCCCGCCATGTACAAAGGCAGTTTCAGGCGCCATCGTAAGAATGAGTCGCTTCTGATGAATCGCATAATAATTCCCCATGATTTGTTTAATGGCATCAATGAGGTTGATAATCTTCGCATCAACAGGCGTCGAAATGGTTCCGCCGGTAATTGAAACTGAACTACCTTCAAAGTCAATGTCAATTCCATCAAAATTGAACGTGTTAATAATTGCATTTACAGTGCTCACAAAAGTATCCCGCTCGGTGAAGTTATCGAGGGAAACAGGTGAGGTCGCGCCACCCAGGCTCAGGATTACTTTTCTGTTTTGACTTTGCAACGTCTGAACCTGGCTGAGGAAAGTTGCAGATGATACCTGGTCAGGAATAAATTCCATCTGGTAATCTGTGCCGGCATGAGGCACTGCAAATGCGATGTCAATTACATTGTACCTGGAGTCAACCTGGTCAAGTTGAATATAAGGAGCATTTCCATCATTCCAGTTTTGCCAGTAGCCGACCAATGCAGGATTCGGAAGCTGGGCATCAGCAGTTAAAAAAGAATAGAAAAAAATCGCAACAATTGAAATTGTTTTTTTCATAAAACCAAGTTGTTCAACAATATATAAAATGAATGAATAGTAGTGTACAGGAACAGCAAAGTTTTAAGCACGTCTCGATCTATCAGGTTACACTAATTGTCAAAAATTGTTAGCCAAGCTTGGTGTTAATTCGTGAAATTAGTGGCTAACGGTTTTGAGTAACGTGGATAATTAACACAAATTAAAAAGCCGCAATGGTATCTTGAATGATATGAATACATTCATCCAGCTGACT
>JBDTTM010000174.1:0-8377 GCA_039930605.1 Bacteroidota bacterium | reverse complement strand
GCCCAAATCCAGGTTATTATCTTCAATCAGCTTATTGATTTTATACACGTTACCTAAAAGGATCGGTTTTGCAATACCTTCGTCACGTACGATCTGTGCTGCTTTTAGAATCTTATAAGTATCAGCTTCAGCAAATACCACTCGCTGCGGATTTTGTTTTGCCTTGCTGGTAACTACGCGCATCAGTTTATTGTCGAGACCGAGACGTTTTTGTAATTCTTCCACATACGCAGTCCAGTTTTTGATTGGCAACTGAGCAACGCCTGAATCCATTGCGCCTTTCGCAACCGCAGGAGCCACCGTTGCAATCAATCTTGGATCGAGTGGCTTGGGAATGATGTAATCTTTTCCGAACGTGATATTTTTCTGGTTGTAGGCGAGGTTTACTATTTCCGGAACAGGTTCTTTGGCCAAATCAGCTATGGCATGAACAGCTGCAAGCTTCATGACTTCATTGATCTGCGTTGCGCGTACATCCAGCGCGCCGCGGAAGATAAACGGGAACCCCAATACATTGTTCACCTGATTAGGGTAGTCGCTTCTTCCAGTGGCAATAATTGCATCAGGCCTGGCTTCCATTGCATCAGGATAAGTAATTTCAGGATCGGGATTGGCGAGTGCAAAGATGATGGGATGCTTGGCCATTGTTTTGACCATTTCTTTCGAAACAATATTTCCTTTCGACAGCCCAAGGAAAACATCTGCGTCCTTCAATGCTTCCTGCAGGTTGTATACTTTCCTCGATGTTGCAAATTGTTTCTTGTTATGATCAAGATCAGTACGGTCAACGTGCAAAACGCCGGTACTGTCGGCCATCACGATATTTTCCTGCTTCACCCCTAAAGAGATGTAAAGCTTTGCACATGAGATAGCAGATGCGCCGGCTCCACTAACCACCACTTTTACTTTCTCAATTTTTTTTCCTGCGATTTGTAATGCATTTAACAGTGCCGCTGCAGAAATGATGGCAGTACCATGCTGATCATCATGCATGATGGGAATGGAAAGTTCGGCCTTCAACCGTCTTTCAATTTCAAAACACTCAGGTGCTTTGATGTCTTCAAGGTTAATTCCGCCGAAGGTGGGTGAGATTGCTTTAACTGTCGCAACAAATTTATCCACATCCGTTTCATCAACTTCAATATCGAATACATCAATGTCTGCGAATATTTTAAAGAGCAACCCCTTTCCTTCCATTACCGGTTTTGCCGCTTCCGGTCCTATATTGCCCAGTCCAAGAACCGCGGTACCATTGCTGATCACTGCAACGAGATTTCCTTTTGCAGTATATTTATAAACGTCATCTTTATTGGCTGCAATCTCCAGACAGGGTTCTGCCACACCGGGAGAATAAGCAAGTGAAAGATCGCGCTGTGTGCTGTATGGTTTAGAAGGAATGACTTCTATTTTTCCGGGCCTTCCCTGGGAATGATAGTCAAGCGCTTCCTGTTTAATTTTTGATTTAGCCATGTTGGAAATATCAGGTAAACAAAACTAGACGAAAAAAATAAAGCATCCCTTTTGGAATGCTTTAATATTTATGTTATTAAAATCTTATTTATGAGAGATCATAAGCCGCTTCGAAATAATGGGCTTGCCTTCATTCATTAAGGTGTAATAATACATGCCTTCAGGCAATGCATCCACTGGCAAATTAACAGAGCCAGTCTTTTCAGTGAGCTGAATTCTGTTGAGCGCTGAGCCCAGCACATTGCTGATTAAGAGATGCGCATCCATTAAAGTAGGAAGGTTGTAGGAAACCAATGATGCTTTATCTGCGGGATTCGGGTATGCGTTGCTGAGAAATTTTGATCCGTTTACAAGTTCATTTACGCCATCAGGGCCGGCATGAAAAGTATAAGTGATGCTCACAGAATCATTTGGATCATCAATATTATAAGCAGTATAAGTAATAGTAGAGATGCCGTTTGTAAATGTAGGGTTAAGGTCAGAACGAAGCGTAACATGGGAAGAGTCCGTTACCTGTCCCGGGTTGATGTCAATCGGTAGAGAAAGATCCTGTGTAGAAGGATAGCAATACCCGGCAAAACAAAAATTGTTAACGTGATTTGTAGCTAACGAATTAATGGTTCGCCTCACCTTGACAGTCAATCCTATCGCACTATTGTTTTTTACCTGCGCATAAGCAGCCATTACGAAATCATTCGGACCGTTAATTGTTGTTGTGTTCGGATTCAGATTCACAAATTCCAACGATTGTGCCTGCATTGATAAACCAAAAGCAGCACACATAATGAAGAGTAATAGTTTTTTCATACCACAAAAATAGTAAAATTTATCTGAAGGCAAAAAGGGGATTCGTCATAATAAACACACATTTTTGCATAAAAAAAGAGTTGTCCTCAGGACAACTCTTTCAAACTCATAAACAAATTTGGTTATTGAACCATGAAAGGTTTCACAACTTTTCCTTCAGCAGTAGAAACTGAAATGAAGTATGAACCACTTGCAAGGTCTTTTACATTAAAGTCAACTGTAGACTCGCCTGCATTTAGTGAAGAAGACTGAGAAGCCACTACTTCGCCCAATGAGTTTACAATTTCCATTGTAGCTTTTTCGCTTTGCTTCAATGACAATTGAACAGTCAATTTATCGGTTGCAGGGTTTGGATAAACAGAGAACTGAACATAGTCAGCAACATTGTTAACACCAACACTCAGGTTGACATTGATATCATCCAGGTAAAGATTGTTACCGTATCCGCTTGTTCCTTCGAATTTCAAAAGCACAGCAGAATTGTTCAACATACTGTTCAAAACAACCTGGTCAGATGCCCAATCAGCAGCAGTTGCAGGAGTCCAGGCAGTAGTCACATATCCGGTTACAGAAGCAAGAGTAGCACCTGATTTATTGTATAGAGACAACCATGTAGTTCCGCAGTTAGCAGAAGCTTTTACCATCAGTTTATCAGAATAACTTGCTGAATAACGTTTGTGTGCACGCTCGAAAGTAACGTTTGCATTGTCATATCCTACAAAATTCATCGGAGGTAAAAGCATCGCGTCAACTTCACCGCCTGCGATGCTGAAGAAATCAATTTTTGCAGAACCAACTCCGTTGTAACCTGCAGCATTGTAAGCCCAAGTAGTTGCTGCTCCACCATTGATTATGCTAAAATTTGCTGGAATAGAACCCTGGAAGTTTGCAGAAACTGCCGCTCCACCGGTAGCGCTGAAGATTGTAAATGGAACGTTGGTTGTGTTGTTAGTGCTACGTGTGTCTGCGCCGCCATTTACACCTGTAACAGTAATTACTGCTGTTCTTGAACCTGAAGCTCCGGTTACGTTTGTAATGTTTACGTTGGCATAGCTATAAGTAGTCAGGTTACCTGTCCATGGAATAGTTTGTTGCAGAACACCATCAACAGTTACCGTAATTGTAGCTGAAGTCATTGCGATATTTGAATAGTTGAAAAGACGAACAGTCATGTTTACACCTGAGCAAGAAGCAAGGGAAATATTTTGTCCGCAACCATAATCAAGACCTGCGTCAGCAGTTGCAATAGAAAGAATTCTTCTTGCATTCATTGCTGCAAAATGTTGTGCAGTAGTGATCTGGCTGTTTTCGCGGCAGATACGATCAGGAGTGATCATATAGATTGTCGGGAAATAGCTGATCTGGTATGAACTTGCAATTGTTGCATCATCAATGATAGGGTATGGAGTTCCGGCAATCCAATTACCTTGTGTGGTACTGTTGCAACCGGCAGCTGAAGTCAGGCAAGCAGTGTTTGTGCTTCCATCACCTTCAATAAAGAGCACCATTGCTTCGTTAGTTCCGGGAGGGCCATAAGAATTGTAAAGGTTTTCGAGGTTTCCGCTGGTATGATAAGCCCAGCATGGTCCACACCATGTAGCTGAGATATCCATAAAAACAGTTTTGCCCTGGTCAAGTAAATCATATAAATGCCAGGATTGGCCATTGATATCTGTTCCTGTAAAATCAGGAGCGATACAACCGTCAGCTAATTGCGCATTAGCTACTCTTCCGCTGAACAAAAACAGCGCGATAAGAAATAATGAAGTAGTAATTTTTTTCATTGAGAATAAAGTTTATGGGTTTAATTAAGGTCAAAGAAAGATAATTATTTCCACTATTGCAACATCCATAGTCACAATTTAACAACCTTTCCCTGATTTGTCCTATCTATGTTCCTGATATTGGATTAGTCACTTTTCAAGGTAATTCCGGGGTTATATCCCAGCGACTGCTTTTTGCTTCCATGAATATTCAATGAAATGATTTTTAAAACCTGTCTCTAGTGTCAGGGTTTTGTCAGGAAAATAATAAACGATTGAATTATTGATACAATCTCTAAAAGTTCTTCCCTAAAAAGAGGAGTTCAGAGAATGCTGTCTGGCGTAAACCATTTTCTAATTTACCCATCACATTCAATTTACTATTATTGCATCTTCAAAGAACAAATCAAAATGAAAAAAGCAATTCTGTTTTTGTCCGCCCTCATCTCTACTGCTGTCCTGGCCCAGGATCCGGCAGGATCCCGCTCACTTCCATCTGTTGATGTGAAGGACCTTACCGGAACAACTGTAAGTTCTGCAACTTTCGATAATGGCGGAAAACCAATTATCATTGACTTCTGGGCAACCTGGTGTAAACCGTGCATTGAAGAACTAAATGCACTTCATGAAGTATATGCAGATTGGCAAAAGGAAACAGGCGTTAAGATCATCACGATTTCGTTGGATGATGCCCGCACCATGCAGCGTGTAGCTCCCTTTTTGAATAGCAAGGGATGGACCTATGAAAATTATGTTGACCCGAACGGGGATTTTAAACGGGCGATGAATGTAAATATGCCGCCTCAGACTTTTGTGCTGAATGGGAAAAAGGAAATCACCTGGCAGCATGTTGGATACGCGGAAGGCAACGAAGATGAACTTTATGAAGTGGTAAAAAAAGTGGCAGCTGCGAAGTAGGTTGTGCATTTATGTAAGTGAAACGGATTACGTAACGTCAACTTGATATACTAACTAATTTATAAAACTGAATCGTTTTGTCGACTGCGAAATTTCTAACCTGCGCTGTTAAGAAGGAGATCACAATTCTTTTTACATCAATACTTTTATTTACGTCCGGAGCTTCTGCACAAATTCTTGGAGGCAGCATTCATGGAAATCTCCAGTTTGACGGTCAATATTATCTCACCGACTCACTCATTGGTGCACCAGAAGTTCCGGAAAAATTTCTCAGCAATGGCTTTGCTAATTTTATATACGAGAGAGGCAACTTCTCTGCCGGCTTGCGTTATGAAAATTATACCAATCCGATCCTGGGCTTCGACTCCAGGTATAAGGGAAATGGTATTCCCTACCGGTATTTAAATTATAAGAATGATGAATTGGAAATTACTGCCGGAAATTTTTATGACCAGTTTGGTAGCGGAGTTGTTTTCAGAACTTATGAGGAGCGGGGACTCGGTCTTGACAATGCCATGGATGGTTTTCGGTTAAAATATAATCCGGTGAATGGAGTTTACTTCAAAGGCATCATCGGTTACCAGCGCAATTTTTTTTCGAAGGGCGAGGGAATTGTTAGAGGTGGTGACCTGGAATGGAACATCAATGAATCTTTAAAATGCATGGATAGCTGCAAAACAAAATTTATCCTTGGAGGAAATTTCGTGAGCAAATACCAGGATGACCAGGATCCTGTTTATATCCTCCCTAAAAATGTTGGCGCAGGTTCCGGAAGGTTAAGTATTATCCACGGTAACTTTACGCTCACCGGAGAATATGCGCAAAAGGCGAATGACCCATCAGCGACCAATGGCTTTATATATAAGGATGGTTCAGC
The DNA here is from genome assembly GCA_039930605.1 of Bacteroidota bacterium. Taxonomy (GTDB): domain Bacteria; phylum Bacteroidota; class Bacteroidia; order AKYH767-A; family 2013-40CM-41-45; genus JAPLDB01. The sequence goes on along the minus strand of JBDTTM010000174.1, from coordinate 2,542 downwards.
GACTATAATAACCGCTACTTATTCCCGGAAAGGGTTTGGATTAACGCTGGCAGGAAAGCGGATTGATAATATGAGTTTCAGGAGCGAAAGAACTGCCACGCTGAACTCTCTTATCATCAATTATCTTCCGGCGCTCACAAAGAATCACACGAACATGCTTGCTGCTTTGTATCCTTATGCAACGCAACCGAATGGTGAGTATGGCGGACAGGTTGAAGTATTTTACCTTTGCAAACCGAATTCAGCTTTGGGAGGTAAATATGGTACTGACGTTACCATGAATTATTCCCGGGCACAGTCGATCGACAAAAAACCAACCGGTGATGACGATGGATATACATCTGATTTTATTAAATTTGGTGATGATCTCTATTATGAGGATTTCAATTTCGAGATCAATCATAAATGGAATAAAAAACTCCGTTCGATTATTTCTTACGTATATATCAATTATAACAAAGACGTGATTGAAGGAAGAGAAGGATTCGGGCATGTTTACAGTCATATCGGCATCATTGAAACCAACTGGAAGATGAGTTCTAAAAATAGCTTACGTACAGAATTGCAACACCTTTATACAAAGCAGGACAAACAAAGCTGGGCTCTCGTGCTTGCTGAGTTTTCTGTTACGCCACATTGGTTTGTAGCTGCCTTTGATGAATACAACTACGGCAACAAAATCGTTGAACAGCGCATTCATTACTACACAGGTACTTTCGGTTATACGCGTGGAACGAACAGGATTCAATTCGGTTATGGAAGACAGCGTGCAGGAATCTTTTGTGTGGGTGGTGTTTGCCGCACTGTTCCTGCTTCAAATGGATTTACTTTATCTGTCACCAGTAGTTTTTAATTTAATACAATGAAAAAAATAATCTCTTTCGTTTTAAGCATCATCGTCATCTCCATTTTCTCATGTGATAAAATTGATGGTCCGACACGTGAAAGCATTTCCGTTGACACCACATGTCATTTCGATGTTGACAATAGTGCAGCAGTAAAAAAGGTTTTGGTAGAGGATTATACCGGCCACAATTGCGGTAATTGTCCTGAAGGCGGCGTTATCCTGAATGATTCCATGCACAATAAATATGGCGACAACCTGGTCGTGATTACAGTGCATGCAGGTGATTATGCAAACGTTTGTCCGGGGATGAATACCTGTCCGCCGAACTCACCTGCTGGATCATTTGCAGTGGATTACAAGACAACAGTTGGAACAGACTGGCATAATGCATATGGCGTGTTTTTCTATCCTGCAGGAATGGTCGATAGAATCGATTATCCAACCAGCGATCACCTGAAACCAAAGGAATCCTGGGACCAGGAAGCGCAGGCGCGTTTGAATATGTCGCCGAAAGCCAGGATCCGGATTCAGAATAGTTTTAATGACTCTGACAAGAAATTGCGGGCATGTATTGAGACAAAATTTCTTGAGGAACTGACCGGTGACTATAAACTTTCTGTGGTTATTACAGAAGACAGCGTGATTGACTGGCAGGTATGGTATGGTCACCCTATTGAATTGGTACCGGATTATGTACACCATCATATATTGCGAACAGCTTTGAATACTTCATTTGGAGTGAGTGTCGCTTCAGGAACTACACCGATAAATACAACCGTTGTAAGTGGCTACTCATTTACGCTTGATCCTTCATGGAATCCTGACCATTGTGCTGTTGTTGCATTTGTCTACAATGCAACTACGCGCGAAGTTTTACAGGTAGAGGAAATGAAGATTAAATAATTTTTTATTGCAGGATGTTTTTCAGAACCATGCAGGTGAAAACAACCTTGTTAATGGTTTTGGTTTTTTCTTTCATGTCTTCCTCAGGACAAAAATTTAATGCAGGCATTCTGGGAGGAATCAGTACATCACAGGTTGATGGAGATCATCTTTCCGGGTTTCACAAAGCAGGATTAAAAGCAGGAGGATTTGTAAGTCGTAAAATTGGAGAGCGGATGCAGCTTCAATTCGAAATGGAATTCATTCAGAAAGGCAGCCGGTTACCACTGAGCAAAGACGGCGTATTTTATTTGATGCGGTTAAACTATATAGAGGTTCCGCTGCTTGTCAATTACCGTCTCGGTAAAAAGTGGACCATTGAAGCCGGCGGTGCATTCGCAACACTTGTTTCCACATACGAAGAAGATCAGTTGGGTGAAATCACCAACGCTCCGCCATTTCACAGCGCGGACTACCTTGTTTGTGTTGGTGGGAATTATTTTATCACAGACCATTTGATTTTTAATGCCCGGTATAGTTATTCTGTAACGACCATCCGACCTAAAAATGAGAACTACAATTATTTTTATTTCATCGGGGGTCAGTATAATAAAGTATTGGCATTTTCACTGGAGTGGAAGTTTTAAAGATAGCCACGAAGGCTCTAAGCCACGAAGAAACACGAATAGTCGGTTCTTTATTATTAGTCCAAAAACTTAGTGTCTTTGTGACTTAGTGGCAAAAGAAGCAATATCTTCTTCTTTTATTTGTATTTACTACATTTGAAAAATGAACAGCACAGCCACATCTGTC
>JBDTTM010000173.1:0-8398 GCA_039930605.1 Bacteroidota bacterium | reverse complement strand
CAAGCCGCACCACTCCGCTACCTTTATTTACACCTTTGCCCACAAGGTTCACAACACCGTCTACAATTTTCAAATCCACTATTTTATAAAATACATCGCTCAGCCAATACAATGGTTTTACGAATAACCTGTCGTACAATTCATCTATATAATATTTATTGTAGAGTACACGGTACCACGGTTTGAACTCAGCTTCATTCTTGGAAGGAACAATTTCCTTTTTCGCAAAACGGTCGTAAGTCAAGTATCCGATCAATATAAGTGCAATCACAGAAATTCCCATCAGCATATATTCAAAAAGGTGTGATGGTTCCACATGGCTGGATGTACTTGCCGTTGACAATACCGGGGCTAAAAAATTTCCGAACAAATGATGCTCGCTGAATACAGCAGGCAGTCCCAAAAAACCACCGAGTGTGGAAAGGATTGCCAGAATTATTAACGGGATCGTAATTACCGGTGGCGATTCATGCAGGTGATGCTTCTGTTCGTCTGTGCCCCTGAAGTTTCCGAAGAAGGTGAGGTACAATAACCGGAACATGTACACTGCTGTAATCACAGATGTGATAGAAAGGAGGATGAATAACAGTTCACTGTGCATGTATGCTTTCGCCAGGATTTCATCTTTCGAAAAGAAACCTGCGAAAGGAGGCACCCCGCTGATGGCTAACGTGCCAATGAGAAACACTATATAAGTAACCGGTAATTTTTTTCTGAGTCCACCCATCCGCCTGATATCCTGTTCACCACTCATGGCGTGGATCACACTTCCTGCAGCAAGGAATAAAAGGGCTTTGAAGAATGCATGCGTCGTAACGTGAAACAAACCGGTTGAGTAAGCGCCCAATCCGAGTGCGACAAACATATATCCGAGTTGAGATAAAGTAGAATAAGCAAGTACTTTTTTAATATCGGTCTGAGCCAATGCAATCGTGGCAGAGAAAATAGCTGTTGCCATTCCAATGATGGTGATGAATTCCAACGTGGGCGGTGCAATCGAATACAAAATGTTCGACCTGACGACCATGTAAATACCGGCCGTCACCATTGTTGCTGCATGGATCAAAGCTGAGACCGGTGTAGGTCCTGCCATTGCATCCGGTAACCAGGTATAGAGCGGGATCTGTGCACTCTTTCCCATTGCACCAATAAACAGGAGCATTGTGATTGCAACGATTACCGACTGGTTGTCAGGAAAATTTTTAGCTGCTGCAAACACTTCACTAAACTGTACACTTCCGAACGTTGTAAACATGAGGATGATTCCGAGGAGGAAACCCAAATCCCCAATGCGGTTCATGATGAATGCTTTGTTGGCTGCATTGTTATAGTCGTTGTTCTTAAACCAGAAACCGATTAACAGGTATGAACACAATCCAACGCCTTCCCAACCGGCAAACATGAGTACGTAGTTGCTACCTAATACAAGGATCAGCATGAAGAAAATAAACAGGTTGAGATAGGAGAAAAACCGTCCGAATGCCTGGTCGTGAGCCATGTAACCGATGGAATATACATGGATCAGGAAACCAACTCCGGTGATGATCAGGAGCATGACACAAGAAACAGGGTCAATAAGAAATGATATTGGAATCTTGAGGGAACCGGCGTTTATCCAATCAAAATAGGTGATTGTGGTCGGTTCTGATAATTGAAAAAATAATCCGCAGGAAATAATAAATGAGCCAAAAACGGTGAGGGAACCAATAACTCCTGCTGATTTTCCTGGTAATTGTTTCTGGAAAAAGCTGATGCACACGAAGCCCAAGAAAGGTAAAACAGGAATCAGCCAGGCGAATTGCAGCATGCGTGCGTTATCGGTTAGTGCGTGCAAAAGTAAAATTTAATGGTAAATCCAGCGCAAATAAATCAACTGAAAAACAAAACCCCGATGTGCTGTTCATCGGGGCCTGAGACACACTGACTTTGTATGCCAACAAAAATGTATTGTTACTTAGATACAGAAGTCTTTTCTTTTTTTCCGTCCTTCTCGAAAACTTTTTTACGCTTTTCTGCTTTCTTCTGCATTTCAATTTTCTCGGTCCGGTAAAAAGAATAGCCATCATCCTTGTATTCACTGATGAATACGTCCAGGTCAATGTTGTTTTGTGCTGCCAGCTTTTCTAGCTTTTCAAAATAAACACTCAGCGTACTGAGTTCTGCTTTTTGCTGTTCGGTTAAACTCATCGTTTTATTCATTGCAGTTAAGGTTTACAAATTTAACTGCGATTAGATGCAAAAAGTTTCTTTTCGGGGTACTGTTTTAAGAGGGTTATGAACTAAAAATGTTCATAACGTGGAAGTACATATCATTAACGTCCCTGAGATTTTTTTTCCTGTAATTTTTTAATCCTGTCCTTCAGCGCATCCAGGCGCTTGCTAAGATCATCCGCATCACGTTTAGCAAGATCAATTTCATTTTGTCCGCTGTTGTTCTTTTTCAAATCATCTACTTTGGTATTTGCATCATCTACTTTCGAACCAATATCTTTCGATAAATCTTCCAGGGCGTTCATAACCTTCCTTCTGCCATAACCGGTGCTGTAACGGGCTGCTGCTTCCAGCTCATCAACTCCTTTTTCCCAACTTGATACGCTGACCTTCTTCAGAAATTTACCATAAGTTTCAGCCAGCGTTCCCCGTTCAGAACCTCGTAAACGACCCAATGCATCGAGGAAAAATGCGTTGTTCGCATCCTTCGGTTCCTCTCTGTATAAGTTCCCAATTGCATTCAAGACATCGCCGCCGTTACTTGACTCCAGCGTCCTGGCCAATTCCAGTGCCCTCGGCTGGTCATTCTCCGCAATTAATTTGAATGCCGATGCCTGTACATTGTAAGAAATGTCTTTCAGTGCCTCTTCAATTGCCAATTGCACGTCTTTGTCATCTTTGAAATATTTCCCAAGTGTTTTGATGGCCTGGCTGCGCACCACAGCTGCGGAATCATGTGCTGCGAGACCGAGAATAACAGGTTTCAATTTATCTTTATTTGCTTTCAGCTGATTGCCGATATTTTTTAACGCTTGCATTCTTATATTGTAGTAACGGTCATTGAGTCCGTCTTCCATCATTTTGCCTGACGGAGAATTGGCTTCATATTCAGAACCGGTTTTATTCAGCGACTCAAAGCGATCCATGTACAAGGGCGCATGGTAAAACTGGAATACATAGTTCTCACTGGATTTGTTGTCTTTCTTTTCACACAACAGCATCCGCTCGCCATCTATATTAATGAGGTCAGGTTTTGAGTTGTATTTCCATTCAAAAATTTCCTTCGCCCTCTCAAGTACAATTTGTTTGTGCTCTACTTTCCCTTCGTGATAAATATCTGTTCGCAATGGAATTCTAAACAACGGATTTTTTTCGAAATCCTGCTTCTGTTCTACCGTCACCGTTTCTGTTTTGGTTGAATCATTCCAGTCATAATTGATTTCAATCACCGGGTGCCCATGGTTGAAATACCATTCATTAAAAAACCAATTGAGGTCCTCACCGGATACTTTTTCAAATGCCAGCCTGAGGTCATGTGCTTCTGCGGCACCGAACATGTGTGTTTCGAGATAAAGTTTCAGGGAAGCAAAAAAAGCATCATCCCCGACATACTTCCGCAGCATGTGAAGTATCCTTCCCCCTTTATTATAGCTGATCCCATCATAAACATCTTCCCGGTCATTGTAATCAAAACGCACCAGATCGGGATCGCTTGATTTCGCGACGAGTAAATAAACCGCCTGGTCGGCCTGGTTCTCCCGGTCTGCGTCATCACGTCCATACTTATATTCACGCCAGAGGTATTCTGCATAATTGGCAAAACTTTCATTCAAGGTAAGGTTGCTCCATGATTCACACGTGACCAGGTCGCCAAACCAATGGTGAAATAATTCATGTGAGATGTAGTCTTCGTAATTACCATCTATGTAGTCGCTGCTGTCCTGCAACATATTTGTGCCATGAATGACGGCTGTTGTATTTTCCATAGCACCGCTTACATAATCATAGACGACAACCTGGGCATATTTTTCCCATACATAATTAACACCGAGGAGATTTGAAAAATGTTCGATCATCTCCGGTGTATTCCCAAATATCATCCTTCCATATTTAGCATATTTTTTATCGAGGTAATAACTCACTTCAATATTTCTCCATTTGTCTTTAATCACTGCAAAATCACCCGCTGCAATCATGGTGAGGTAGGGTGCTGCCGGCAAGGACTGTTTCCAGTAATCCGTTTTTGTTCCATCATGGTTGTCTGAGGAGGTAATGAGCAGTCCATTGGAAACGGTTGTCATGGCAGTATCCACGGTGATGTAAATCTCCTGTGTCATTTTTTGCTGTGGATTTTCTATGGTCGGAAACCAGGCGGAATTACTTTCTGTCTCTCCCTGCGTCCATACCTGTTTTGGTTTTTCAGGATTGCTTCCATCGGCATTAATGAAATACAAACCTTTATCTTTGGTAATGGCGCGGCTACCGCCTGGAACGAGGTCTTCCGGTTTTGATGTATAATCAATAAAGACAGTGAATCGTTCTTCGCTTTTGTATGTATGATTAAGCCTTATACGAACTAACAGATCATCATAGGTATAAGCAAGTTTGGTTTTCGAACCATCTGTATTCACCAAGCTTACCTCATGCAAGTCCATTCCCCTTGCATTCAATACCAGGCTGTCCTGTGCATAAAAATGTGGATGAAGTGTGATTGTTGCCTTTCCATTCAATTGCATTTTCTGCCAGTCAAACTTCACTTCCAGTTTAGTATGCACCAGGTCGTTCAACATTGTGTACGTTGCGCGGTAGGTTTGAGGTTCAGGTATTTTAACTGCCGGCTTCTCAGTTGACTGGCTGGAAGAAGTTTTTTCTGAAGTGCTGCATGAATAAAGAAACAGGATAACAGATAGAAAAATGAAATTGCGCATTAGGGTGTTCTTTGAGGGCGCCAAAGATATATTTATTAAAAATTCCCTGGTATTCATTCACATCTGTTTACAGTATCATTTACGCGATTTAGTAATACATTAACACCATTGCATTGACAAAAGAATCAAATTGCACAACATATATTCAACACAGACACATGAAAAAACAACTCCTCCCCGTCCTGTTATTTTTGATTTCATTGAACCTGGCAGCCCAGGATAACAAGCCTGCATTGATCAATGATTTGCTTGTGAAAGAAGAAGCGGGCGGATTTTCCGGAACAGTACTCGTTGCATCAAAGGGCCAGGTGCTTTATGAAAACGGAATTGGATTGGCTGACCGGGAAAGTAAAAGAAAGCAGACTGCAGAAACCGTTTTCAGCATTGGCAGCATTACCAAACAATTTACTGCTGCTGCCATTATGAAACTGGAAGCTGATGGAAAACTCAGTGTGAATGATCCGCTGTCAAAATTTTTTCCTGATGTGCCTGCTGACAAAAAAGACATCACAGTTCATCAGTTGCTTACACATACTGCCGGGTTTGATGAAGTATTAGGTGATGACTACGACACCATTGATGCAAAAGAATTTACTGCCCTTGCCATGAAATCTCCCTTGCTTCATAAACCGGGCGAAACCTATTTATATTCCAACGTCGGTTACAGTCTGCTGGGAATTATCGTGCATACCGTCAGTGGCAAAAACTATGAGCAGTACCTACACGATGAATTGTTCGTGCCTGCGGGAATGCTGCGCACGGGTTATGTGATCCCCGGTTTCAGGAATGAACAGCTTGCTGTTGGGTACCAGGATGGAAAACGCTGGGGAACAGCACTCGATCATCCATGGAAAAAAGGCGGTCCGGGATGGCATCTTCGTGCGAATGGCGGCATACTCACCACTGTGGATGACATGTTCAGGTGGTATCTGGCTTTGCGCAACAATACTGTATTGCCAAAAGCACAAACGGATAAAATGTTCACACCGCATGTAGCCGAAGGTCCGCAGCAGGTTAGTTTTTATGGTTACGGTTGGGTTGTACAAAAATTTGGTGATGCCACATTGATCTGGCACAATGGCGGCAATGGAGTGTACAATGCCTATGTGGGTTTTGATCTGCAGCAGGATTTATTCATCGTGGTTTCAAGTAATGCAAACAATACAGTGAGTGATCGCATTGCAGCAGCGCTCTACAACATTGTAACCGATAAAGCGAAAATCAAAATTCGTGAAGACGAAGGAGATTACCGGAATAACCCGGTCACAAAAAGCATATACGAAGCAATCACTAAAAACGGGGCGGATTATTTTTCAAAAAATTCAAACGAGATTTTGAAGCAGTCCGGTTTTGATTTTGAAAATGATATGCAACTCCTCGGCGTCGGGGAACAACTGGAAGAAAATAAAAAGTGGGATGAAGGCATTGCGCTTTTCATGACGTACACAGAACTTTTTCCGCGCATTGTAGTCGGCTGGAACAGGTTGGGAAAATGCTACCAGCAAAAAGGGGAGGATGCAAAAGCAAAAGAATGCTGGGAAAAATCCATTGCCATCCGCACGACAAATAACCGGGCGGTTGAATGGTTGAAAGAGATGAAATAGAACAGCCGATGCTGGCTGCTAGCTGCTAGCTGCTGGCTTCTGGCTTCTGGCCAATTTGAGTTCATTAAAAATTAATTATTCGTTGTTGGAATTTTAGAAGACGAAAAAAACGAGTTAGAGAAATTGGGAAAAATGGCAATTGTCGAGGGAAGTCATAAAAATTTTGAATTTTCCATTTGTTTTTTCTTTTTAATTGCTCGTATTATTTGAATTATTTTTTAATGATTATTGCAGTTGCTTCAACAAGTTCCCCATCTGTAAAGAGTTCGACAGAATATTCGCCAGAGAACCATGTTGCATAATTTATATCGCAAGAAAATCCACTAGTGATATTCTTACAAAAGACAAGCCTTCCGTAATTATCAGTTATGTATAAATCTCCATCAATAGAATTATCCGGCAATTGAATTTTAATTGTCGCTTTTTGTTGTTGTGAAAAATTTTGAAGTTGAATATTTTTCAAAACTTTAAAAAGCCTTATACCGGATTCTTTTTTAAAGTCATTGAATTCAGATTTTAAATTTTCGAACTCCGCTTTCATTTTAAGCATTTCCTCTGGCTCATTATACACTGATCCGGTTGAAATTGCCTTTGTTCCATTTGATGCAAGACAATCATTTTTTGATTGAGCATTAACTGTAATGACAACAACCACAAATCCAACTAATGCGATGAATTTAAATTTTAGCTTTTTCATTTTGTTCTTGATTTTAATTATTAGCCTTTTTAGTTTACTTTTTTGGGGGGTGATGATTATTATGTGCTGCTGATTTATTTGTTTATTTGAAGAATCGGTTTCCATTCCTATTGATATTGATATTTACTTACGCTGCAAACATACATGCACGTGGCAGGCCTGTGGGAGTGCAATTAGTATAAGGCGGGAAATAAAAGTTTACGGCATTAACAAATGAGTTTATGCCGTTGGCACCCTACCCTCATGGGAGGATCGGAGTAAGGTTATTTATTGAAAATCATTTTCAGGTCAGAGAGCGCCTTTAGAAAATCGTCCTTTCTTCTTCTTGAAACATCAGCCTCTTTTTGGTCGGTAAGTTCAACAACACCACCTTCTCCGCCCTTTTTATATTTCTTAATATGATTAAGATTGATGAGAAAAGAATCATGTACACGAAAAAAGTGATGCTCTCGCATCAGTTCATCAACCCACTTTAATGTTTTGGTAGCAGTAACCTTTCGTTTATTAGTTAAATGAAAATCGGTACAATTATCTTCCGCTTTGCATAGAATAATTTCAGAAACAGTAACAAAATCAATTCCTCCTATTACCGGAATACCAACCTTTAGCATACTGCTTTCAGTTTGTTTTACATTATGCAACAGCGCATCAATATTTTTCTTTGAACCCGTTGCAGCTAAAGTTTTGTATCTATTTATCGCTTCCTTTAATTCATCAACGCCAAAAGGTTTTTCAATAAAATCAAGCGCACAGAAGCGAAACGCTTTTGCCGCATATTTATTAAAACTGGTTGTAAAAATCACTTCGCAATTGACGATGCGGGTTTGTTCCAATAAATCAAATCCGGTATAAGGAGGCAGTTCGACATCTAAAAAAATCAAATCAGGTTGTAAAGAATTAACTTCTTTTATTCCATCGGGAACTGAATTGCAAATTTTCAAAACATCAACTTCTGGAAAATGCTTTACAAGTAACGTGATTAAATAATCACTTTGTTGCTTCTCGTTTTCTATAACAATAGTTCTAATCATGCACCCAAAGGTAACGTAAGCTCCACCCTGGTTCCCGAGGGTATATTTTCCTTTGTAAACAAATCAGTAATTTTAAATTGCGCCTTTATTTTTTTAATCTCATTCAAAATTTTTAATCTTTCTTCCGTCAGCTTCATTCCAAGGGAC
>JBDTTM010000172.1:0-8404 GCA_039930605.1 Bacteroidota bacterium | reverse complement strand
GTATTCGCCTTGTAGATTAAGTCCGGAAACGCTGACGACTACTCTGCTTTATGTTTTGCGCATACTTCTCTCCGTTCCACGAAGACACGCTATTACAAGTTTGCACAAATGTTATTCAAAGATATAATTCATCTCAATCAACAACAAACTTCGATGTTGTCGTTTCACCTTTATCGTTTATCAGATGAAGGAAATATATTCCGATGCGAAATGCGTTGCGATTCATCACAATTGTTTTTTGATTTGATATTCTTTCTTCGCTTATGATTGAACCAAGCGAGTTGTAGATTTTCATTCTTGCATTTTCAAACTCTGAACTTACTTGCAACAATGATGATGAGTGAAAAGGGTTGGGAGAAATGTAAATGAAATTTGAATTGCTGTAATCTGATATTGCAAGACACTCATCGAAGATGATTGTAATTGAATCTGTGGTGGAGCAGTAATTGGAATCTGTGACGATTACAAAAAATAAAGTTGTGTCTTGTCCTCCCGTTGAATCAGCAGCTAAAAAAGTTTGCGCATTGCTGCTGTCTTGCCATTGGTAGTTTAAAAATCCTGTTCCCGCATCAAGTAAGATAGTTTGAGTATTACAAATCAAACTATCATTACCAATGGTAACGAAAGGAATTGCATTGACGGTAATGTTTACTGTATCAGAAGAAGGACAATGTGAACCTGATGAAATTGTTTGAACAATATACGTTCCTGAAGAATCTACAGAAATAGTTTGCGTAGAATCTCCTGTGTTCCATACATAGGAATCAAAACCCAAATCTGCATCAAGTGAAATGGAGCTACCAAAACAGAGAGAGGTATCACTCATTAAATGAACTGTTATTCCCGCGAGAAATGAAAACGCAGATGTGTTTTGTGAATCAGTTTGAGTCGCTGTAATGCTACAGGGATTTGCAATTGAAGAAATGTATTGCCAATTGCCTATTGAATCTGCGGATATGGCGTCAATAAAAGTTTTTCCTTGTGGCTTATTGGGCGGGTCAATGTTGTAAAATAGTTCAATGCGGGAGTAAGGTCTTGCGATACCAGCGATTGTATCATAATTTGTAATTGTAAAAACAGGCGCAAGGATTGAATCATTGGTATTTGATTCAAGAAAAATTCCTGAAAGTTGATTTTTATAAATACTATTTCCTAAAATAGAAACGTTGATGCAAGTGTCATTAATAATAATTCCCGTTCCTTGTAATCCAAGAAGATGTTCGGTAAAGGCAATAATGTTTTTGTCAGCAGGAGTTAATCCCCCAATTTGAATATCACTGCTATTAGACCTTACGTATATACTATAATAGTTCGGTATTGAATCGGTCTCATTTGTGTTGGTTCCAATGTGATTTCTCACAATGGTAATTGAATCTGCTGCATCTACATCTATCGCAAGATAATTTCCTCCAATTACATTATCAGCTATAAAAATATTATTCGATTGTCTAACTCTGATTCCTGCATTATCTTTGCCAGTCAAAGTATCAATGCCTAATGTATTTCCAACAATATTAACATTGAAGCAACCGAAATACAGGTCAATCCCTTCATTATAAATTTTGTTTATTACATTCGGTTTTAAAATTGAACCTATGTTTACGTTTGATACATTTCCTAAAAAAATTGCATCTCCTGCACTGTGGATATACAATCCATAAACATCAAACGAACCGCTTCCGACATTTAAAACAGTAGAATAAGCATTTGTGGTAAACAATTCAATCTTAGGGGCAGTTCCAGTATATCCGTGAGGTGGTTGAGTTGTACCATCAATGGTTACTGGATTTAATATATCTATCGATTGGGGGACATAAATTGCATGAGGAGCAATACCTGCAATGTTGAATGAAATATTATCTTTTGAATCAGACGTGTTGCTTTTATTGATAGCATCTCTCAATGAACCATCTCCATTGTCATTTACATTTGTTACCGTAAATATTGTAGGCAAAAAATTTCTGAATATTATACCACCTGTGGAACAGCTATGCGAAGCTGATGCAGAAAATGTTAATACAGGGTCATAAGCAGCAAAGCCGCCATCAATAGTAAAGCAACAATACCAAAAGATTAGTAACGAATCAACAGTAACTATCGGTAGTGGTGCTTGCAAATAAAAAGTTGGGTTTGAGATTCCAGTTGAATCAATTATTCGTCCACCTGTTCCATCAAAATTTGCGCTAAGAATTTGTTGTCTTATTGAACCAGAAGTAAAATCAGAAGTGTCAGTAACGTAATAGTCATGGGGAATTAAACTGTATGCGCATTGCGCCTTAACTGGTGAAACACCTTGTGTAAAAATTAGGGATAATATGAAGCTGATTTTTTTCATTGGTTAAAAATTTCTTGCATACACTTTCAAGTTGGTATACTCTTTCCTACGAAGCGATGCCGTTGCATATAACGCCAGTCCGTGCAATAACAAAACTAGAAATATTTATTCATGTTATTATACTTTGGAGATGGTAATGGTAGTAAAAATATTTTTTGCTGTTGGTATGCTCAATACAGCGCCGGAGATTGAAAATATAATTAAACACCCTTTGAAGGTGCTTTTTCAGTTCATTCGGTCCGAGAATGGTCATTAATCTTCTCAGATTGGCATACTGCAACTTATTGAAGTGTTTCGTCTAAGAGGTGATCCGTCCTTACAACGGCCATCTTCAGCGGTGCAGGGGGACCGGCAAATAACGTATGAGCCATACGAATAAAAAATATTTTTTAAAAAACGCAATGCATGCGTGTGAATTTTTATTGCCATCTCTTGAACATATTCCCTCGCAAACTGCGCTCACAGCACTTTTCAAAATCAGTTTGCAGCATTGTTGCAAAGCACAATGCGTCTTACAGGCAAAGCAGATGGTGCTCTATTTTTTTATTTTCTGCAAAGATAAAGAAACAGTTTACTTTACCCAGTTGGAAGTATTTCCTGTAGGGTAAACCTATATAAAAAGCGGGCTATTTAACTGCACCACTGCCGGGTCAGTCAACAGAGAGTAGATCATTAGCGAAAAAAGTCTTTGCCTTGTAATGGATGTCTCGTCACGCTGACGACTACTCTGCTTATGTTATCTGAATCCCCGCACAGCGTTTTACTTGCAAACAATTAATTTTTTCGTAGTGGTTTGTTTGTTTGCTGTAATCTGAATGAAATAAATTCCTACCTCATCAATTTGCAATGAAAAATATTTTTCATTTGGTTTTGTTTGATAAATTAATTGCCCGAGTGTGTTTGTAATTTTTATTTCGCTGATGATGTTGGAATTGGTGATGCTGAATTTACCAGCACCAGGGTTAGGAAAAACACTTATAGTATTGAAAGAATTTTTTATTTCTGCTATTGCAGTTACAGCAGAACTATCTAACTTAACTACACAAATATCATCAGAACCTGTAGAGACTAAATTATTGATCCCACTGCCGGTGTTAAAGTTGGCAGTGTCTTGAAACTGTCCTGCTATATAAACATTTCCGATACCATCAATAAAGATTCCATTACCGGCATCATAACCCGCTCCGCCCATTTTTACCGCAGAGAGAAAATTGCCCGAAGGATCTAGCTTCGTGACAAAAATATCTTCACTGGCGGTGTCAGAGGTAAGATTATAGGTTCCAATACCCGGGTCAAAGTCCGCTATTCCTTGAAACCATCCAGTTGTATAAACATTTCCGTGTGTGTCAACAGCGATTGCGCGACCAATATCAATACCAATGCCGCCCATTTGTTTTGCCCACATAAAATTACCCGAACTATCAAGCTTGGAAACATAAATATCTTCATTTGATGGACCACCCACAGCGGTCATATTAAATGTTCCAGATCCTGGGTCAAAGTCAACTGTGCCTCTGAATAATCCCGTTGAATAGACATTTGCATTGGCATCCAAAACAATTGCAAGACCTCGATCATAACTTAGTCCACCCATTTGTTTTGCCCAGATAAAATTGCCGGAAGCATCAAGTTTGGAAATAAAAATATCGTAAACGCCATTGAATGTAAAATTATAAACTCCGGTACCCGGATCAAAGTCGGCTATGTTTTGAAAATAACCTGTTGTATAAACATTTCCTATAGCATCAATAGCAATGGAGAGAGACCAATCATCACCTGTTCCACCCATTTGCTTTGCCCAGATGAAATTGCCGGAAGCATCAAGCTTGGAAACAAAAATATCTTCAGAACCAAAGGAAAAGAAATTGTATGTTCCGATGCCGGGGTCAAAATCGGCTGTGCCATCAAAGCGTCCTGTAGTATATATATATCCACTCCCGTCCAACGCAATGTAGTAAGGAACTGTTATACCAGTTCCGCCCATTTGTTTCACAAAGATAAAATTACCGGAAGAATCAAGTTTTAAAATAAAAGCATTTTCAGTGCCAAGGGAGGTGAGATTATTAACTCCTGTGCCGGGATCAAAATCGGCTATATTTTCAAATGTTCCTGTTATATAAACATTTGCGTTTGCATCCAGCACGATCAGGTCACCAAAATCATCACCCGTACTCCCAATTTGTTTTGCCCAGACGAAATTCCCCGAAGCATCCAGCTTGGAAATAAAAATTTCCTGACCCCCATTCGATGTCATATTAAAAGTTCCGGGACCCGGGTCAAAGTCGGCTATGCCGTGGAAGAATCCTGTTGTATAAATATTTCCACTTGCATCCACTGCGCTGGAGAAAGCGATGTCACTACCTGTTCCGCTCATTTGTTTTGCCCAGAGCAGATTTTGAGAATTTGTTTGTTGGCTCAATCCGCAAAAAGCAGAGAGCCATGTAATGAAGTAAAGTTTTTTCATTTTGTTTTAAAATTGCTATTTTTTATTTTCGATTGGTGTTAATTAGATTTTATTGTGGGTAAAATTAAAAATATTTTTAGTTGATTGTATGTGTGAAGTGACACTGTTGATAAAGTGGTTTCAGATAACGTTTTGCGGATTAGTGATTTTATTTTAAAAGTTGCTTGCACATACTATCCTCATTAAGTGATTGAGGCTTGATGCCCAAGTAATGTGCAACTAAATATTGAGGAACTCTTTGTTGAAGGTCGGGTTGTTGTTTGATGAGAGCTAAATAACGCTGTTCAGCATCGTCACTAAAACTTTTGGCTATGCGTTGTAGCGAACTCAAGTAACCGTTTTGAACAAGTATTCTGAAAAAAGTTTCAAATTTTGGGATTTGATTGCAAGCCTTTTCAAAGTCACTATATTTCATGGCAAAAAGTTTTGTCGGTTCTAATGATTCTACATTAAATATAGCAGGCTTTCCGCTAAAGAAGCTAAACATATCGCCAATCCAATAACCTTCAAATCCAAATTGTACTGTATTGCATTCTCCTTTCTTGTCAATTACGAAAGAGTGCATTAGCCCCTTCTCAACAAAAATTAAAGTTCTGCAAACCTTTTTTTCAAACACTATCTGTTCACTCTTTTCTACTTGTACGGGAACAAACCATTTATTTAGTTTGTCCGATTCTTCCTCGGTCAGACCTTGATTAATTTTAACTTCAATATTTTTACGAATATTATTTTGAATGTCGCAATGTTAAGGCTAATTTCTTGCAGTCAGTTTTAAGTTTGCATTGTCGCCATAGCATGACGCACAACGCCAGTCCGTGCAATTACAAAACTAAAAAAAATTATTCATGCAATTATACTTGGGAGGTGGTAATGGGAGTAAAAAAATATTTTGCTGTTGGTTTGCTCAATACAGCGCCGGAGATTTAAAATATAATTACTCACCTTTTGAAGTCGCTTTTTAAGTTCATTCGGTCCGAGAATGGTCATTAATCTTCACAGATTGGCATACTGCAACTGATTGAAATGTTTCGTCCAAGAGGGGATCCGTCATTACAAAGGCCATCTTCAGAGGTGAAGGTGACCGGCAACGAAGGCATGAACTATCCGAATAAAATATTATTTTAAAAAACGCAATGCCTTCGTGTGGAATACTATTGCAATCCCTTCAACAAATTCACTCCCCTGCCTCGCTCACAGCGATTATCAAGGTCAATTTGCGGCATTGTTGCAACGACGATTGCATTTTCCCTTCCTCAAACAATTGGCAGATCAGTTTTTCATTTTATGTAACGCCAGCGATCCCCGTTACTCCACCCTGTTGGAAGTATTTCCTACGGGGTTTTCCCATATAAAAAGGGGGATAAACAACCGAATCACTTCCGGGTCAGTCAACAGAGAGTAGATCATCAGCGGAAAGCGTATTCTCTTTGTAGATTAAGTCCGGAAACGCTGACGAACTACTCTGCTTTATGTTATCTGAATCACCGCACTGCGTTTTACTTGCACACAATTAATATTTTCGTGATGGTCTTTTTATCTGTTGTGATTTGAATGAAATAAATTCCTGTCTCGTCAAGTTGTAATGAAAGATTATTTTCATTTGGTTTCGTTTGATATATAATTTGGCCAAGCAGGTCTGTAATTTTTATTTCTTCAAGGCTGTCGGAACTTTTAATCTTGATTTGTCCATTACCAGGGTTGGGGAAAATATTTACTTCATTGAGAGAATTGTTGTTCTCCGTTATTCCAGTAGGAGTAACTGATAATTTCTCTACAAAAATATCATATGGACTTGCGGTGCTTAAAATATAAGTTCCTGTACCAGGGTCAAAGTCACATGCGCCATTAAAGTATCCTGTAATATAAACATTTTCGCTTGTATCAATAGCTACAGAGTTACCGCCATCATCATCAAGTGACCCGCCTCCGCCCATCTTATTTGCCCAGAGAAAATTTCCGGAATAATCAAGTTTAGAGACAAAAATAGAATAACCGCCAACTGATGTTAGATTATATGTGGCTATGCCGGGGTCAAAGTCGACTGTTCCAAAAAACCATCCCGTTGAAACAACATTTCCCGTGGCATCAACAGCGATGGAGAAACCCTCTGCTGGACTATTTCCGCCTATTTGTTTTGCCCAAACAAAATTTCCGGAGGAGTCCAGTTTAGAAATAAAAACATCATTACTAGAGGAGGCTGACAGATTATACGTTCCAATGCCGGGGTCAAAGTCGTCAGTGAACGAAAAGTACCCTGTTGTATATACATTACCACTAACATCAACAGCGATGGAGGTACTATTGTCGCTTAGTTGTTTTGCCCAAAGAAAATTTCCGGATGAATCCAGTTTGGAAACAAAAACTCTACCATTGCCTGCAAGTGAGATTAGATTAAAAGTTCCAGTGCCGGGGTCAAAGTCGACTGTGTCAGCAAATATTCCTGTTGTATAAATACTTCCGTAGGCATCAACAGCAATAGATTTACCTTCATCTCCAGATGTTCCGCCTAATTGCTTTGCAAAGAGGAAATTTCCAGATGAATCAAGCTTAGAAATGAAAATATCGTGACTGCCAGCTGAAATCAGATTATATGTTCCTGGACCGGGGTCAAAGTCAACTGTGTCCTGAAAGTAACCTGTTGTATAAACATTTCCGATGGCATCAACAGCAATGGAGTAACCCCTATCATCATTTGCTGCCCCCATTTGTTTTGCCCAGAGAAAATTTCCCGAGGAGTCCAGCTTGGAAACAAAAATATCAAACATACCCGTAGAGGTCAGATTATAGATTCCTGTGCCCGGATTGAAGTCGCTTGTGCCTTCAAATACCCCTGTTGTGTAAATATTTCCAGCGGCATCAACAGCGATTGAGCGACCTCCATCAGAACCAGTTCCGCCCATTTTTTTTGCCCAAACAAAATTTCCGGAAGGGCCAAGCTTAGAGACAAAAATATCAACAATGCCGGCTGAGGTCAGATTATACGTGCCAGTGCCGGGGTCAAAGTCGGATGTTCCGGTAAAATTTCCTGTTGTGTAAACATTTCCATTTGCATCAACGGCAATCGAGTTACCCAAATCGGAACCTGTTCCGCCCATCTGTTTTGCCCAAACGAAGTTTTGGGAACTTGCATTGATGCTCAATCCGCAAAATGCAGGGAGTAATGTAATGATGTAAAATATTTTCATTTTGTTTGAATTTAATTTTGTCGCTTACTCTGTTTTCGGTTTTCAGTTTCTCCGTTTGAAGTCGCTGTGTCGCCAAAGCGGTTTCAGATAACGCATAAGGGATAAATGAAGTTTTTAAAAGAAGGGAGGAAGAAAGCCCGGTGGACTTTCGACACAAGCACAACTCTCCGATAACCTACAATGTTTGTTAGATGCATCCCGAAGCTTCGGGATTCGTTTACCACTCAAAGCCCTTCTTTTTAAAATTTGCATTTATCTGCATGTTGAACTAACCCCTCCGGGGAACTTTTCCGTCATTCAATCTTTTGTATTAATATTCCTTCCAAATCTATAAAAATTAATTATCATGGATCAAAAAAAAATCGCCGTATGGTGAAGTTGCCCTGGCGCAACTAAACAAAACAATGACTGCCGGCAATT
>JBDTTM010000171.1:0-8465 GCA_039930605.1 Bacteroidota bacterium | reverse complement strand
ATACAATCATCAAAACGGTGAACCCGCTTCCAACTGCAAGCATCACTGCAGGCGGAGCCCTTACATTCTGTTCACCGGGCAGCGTTACGCTTACGGCGAATGCTGTAGCCGGAACCACTTACCAATGGCGGAAAAACGGGGCAAACATTTCAGGTGCTACACTTCAAACGTATGCTGCAACAACCTCAGGAACTTACACAGTTGTAAAAACGATTACGGCAACAACCTGTTCAGCTATTTCTAACAGCCTGGTGGTGACAGCACAAACCGCCCTCACAACCACTGTGACAGAACCCGGATTTAATTCCTGCGGAGCGTCCACTGTTTTAATGGAGGTTGTAAACGGTGTGGGCTATACGTACCAATGGTTTGAAGATAGTCATGCATTACCGAATACAAATTATTACCAGTACGGTACCGGGCACAATGGGAACTATTCCTGCACGATCACCAATTTATGCGGCAGCTGGCCTTCTTCAACATACATTTTAAACAGTCCATGGTTGTCACAATTCTCCTATGGAACAATTGTTTCCTCAGGCAATACAACCATCTGCAATAGTCAAGCTGTTACACTCTCCGAATATTTCGGATGGCAAACTTATTCGGGTTATCAATGGTTCAGGAATGGGACAGGGATTGCAGGAGCAACTACCTATTTTTACAATGCCACGCTATCAGGAGATTATGTTTTGCTGCTCACAGATTATTGCTGGCAAACCGGGACCTACTATAACTACTATACAAACTGGATCACGGTAACGAACAATGGCGGAACAGTTCCTGCGCCTGCCATTACTGCCGGTGGGGGAACTACACTTTGCCCGGGCGGAAATGTTGTTTTAACTGAACAAACAGGAGCAGGATGGACTTATCAATGGCTGAAAAATTCTGTTACTATCTCGGGCGCGACCAATCCAACATATAGCGCCAACTCAACGGGTAATTTTCAATGCCGGGTATCCAATGTGTGTGGCAACTATAATTCCAATACAATCGCTGTGACAGTTCAACCGAACGCTGTTACGATTGCGATCATTGGCACAGGAAATATCTGCTCAGGATCGTCTGCTCCGCTTAGTTCCACTACGGCAGGGTTGTCAGGCTCGTATCAATGGAAATTAAATGGCGCAATCATCGCAGGAGCAACGCAGAGTTCATATTTTGCAACTGCAACAGGAAGTTACACTTGTTCGATTGCCAATTCCTGCGGGACATTTACTTCCAACAGCATAGCTGTTACGGTATCGGCCTCATGCACAACCGGCCTGCAGTTTGACGGCACGAATGATTTTGTCCGCATTCCAAACAACAGTGCCTACTCTTTTGGCACGGGTAATTATACAATTGAGATGTGGGTGAGGGCTGCTTCAATACAAACCGGCAGCCAGAATATTCTCATTTCAAATCGAACTTCAGGCACCAATGGATTTACCTTTTTTATATTCAACAATTTCCTAACATATTCGTCTAACAGTGGAACGATAAACTTTTCAAAAGATTTACGGGATAATGTGTGTCATCACGTTTGCATAACGAGGGTAAGTGGTTCCTTAAGCTTGTATATAGATGGAATATTTATTGCCGGATCATCAGCTGCCAGCGCTGATGTAACAACTACAGGATTGGTTGCGATTGGTTCTATGCCTGCGACAGGGTCTTATTTCAAAGGGAACATCATGGAAGTCAGGCTTTGGAATATCGCGAGAACAATTGCCCAGATTCAATCTGCTATGAACTTACCATTGGCTGGGAATGAAACAGGGCTGAAGGGGTATTGGAAATTCAACGATGGAACAGGCCAGGTTGCAAATGATTATTCGACTATCAACAACGACGGACAACTTGGTTCAACAACATCAGTGGATGTGAGTGATCCTACATTCAGTGCAATGTGCCCGCTGGGTTCAGCCGTCAATTGCCTCGTACCAACGAATCTCACAACAACTAATATTACAAATACTTCAGCACAGGTAAATTGGAGTGGTGCGACTGCCGACAGCTTCATGGTGCGGTATGCAGTACACAGCACAACCAATTTTGCATGGAAAAAAATTACCGGCCAGCCGAACATTACATCGACTTCAATCACCGGGTTAACACCCGGAACACAATATGACTGGTGGGTCAGAAGTCTCTGCACAAGCATGGCTTCCTCCAGCTACCAGATATCTCCTGCCATGTTTACGACGGGAACTAATGCAGTACCTTGCATTGTTCCTTACAACCTTGGTGCAGGAAGTATTGGAAATACATCTGCTGTAATTTCATGGACGAACTATGTATCTGCTGATACTTTCCGAATCCGTTATTCAGTGAACACAACTACCAACTTTATGTGGAAAGACGTGAACGGCAGTGGTGCACACAATACAACATTGACAGGGTTGAGTCCGAATACCACATACCAGTTCCAGGTAAGTTCAAAATGCGCCGGCGTTACGAGTGCTTACAGTACTTCATTTGTATTTACGACGCTGAATATTCCTGTACCATGTATTACCCCGTATGGATTATCTACTACCAACATCTTAAACCATTCAGCAAAGGTGAACTGGACCAACCAGGTTTCGGCCGATACATTCCGTGTACGCTATGCGATTAACGGTACCACAAACTATATGTGGAAAGATGTGAACGGCGCAGGTGGAATAACAAATACAACACTGACCGGGTTAAACGCTACCTCCACTTACAAGTGGCAGGTCTCAACTATTTGTACCGGCCACAGCAGTGGCTATTCATCGGTTATTATTTTCAGTACACCTGCTCTGAGAACAGACGAAATAAATGGTATTGAAAATATTTTCAGTGATGTTGTTGTCTATCCGAATCCTGCCCACACCAAAGCAACTGTTGAATTTACTGCTGCAGAAAATACCTGCAGCACAATCCTGCTTACTGATCTTGCCGGCAGACGAATCCGTTTGATGCAATTCAATGCTGTTACAGGAACCAATGCAATTGAAATTGACGTAGAAGGCTTGATGCGTGGAATTTATCTCGTAGAAATACGGCATGACGATTCAGCAACTGCAAGGGTGAAACTGGTTGTTGAATAATACTGCAACAACATGACTAAAGCATAATTCTTAAATCGTCAACACAAAAAAATCCGGTTCTTTAAAAATGAACCGGATTTTTTTATTCGTGAATTGAAATCACGTTGCTTTTTCCGTTGGATAAACTTCTATAACGATAAGCTCTGAATTTTTGCGGATGACCTGAATAGATGACAATGAATTGATACGTTCTTTGTTGAGGAGGCGAAAAAGTTCGTCGCCACTATTGACGATGGTGCCATTGAAATTCACAATCACATCACCATCTTTCAGACCTGCCTTCTCTGCGGGAGAATTTTTTTCTATACTCATTACATAAATCCCTCTCTTATTTTCCAGGTGATGAAAATTTACTACGCGCTGGTGCAGGTTCACGTCCTGCATATTCACTCCGAGATATGCTTTTCGCACACGGCCTTCGCGGATGAGCATATTGGCAATGTCTTTTGCTGAATTGATACTGATCGAAAAACACAAACCCTGCGCCTGCATGATGGTGGCCGTATTGACACCAATCACTTCTGCAGATGTATTGATCAACGGACCTCCTGAATTGCCGGGATTGAGTGCGGCATCTGTCTGGATAATATTGTCGATCATTCTTCCGGTCACGGAACGCAGCGTTCTGCCCAAAGCTGAAACCACTCCCGCAGTAACGGTGTGCTGGTAGCCAAAAGGATTTCCGATAGCGATTACATACTGTCCGATTTTAAGATTGGAAGACTCACCCAATTTAGAAACGCTGAGGTTGTGCTCATAAATTTTGATAACCGCAAGATCACTGTCAGCATCGCGGCCGATGATTTCCGCATCCGTTTCCCGGCCGTCTATCAGCTGTACTTTTATCTTCTGGGCGTGCTGGATGACGTGTGAATTGGTAAAAATGTAACCATCGCTGGAGAAAATAAAACCCGAGCCGCTGCCGCTTGTCGAAGTTTTCCCATTTTCTGTTTTAAAACAATCAATTTTTACAACTGCATTTTTACTGTTGTCTACAGCGTTGACAATGACTTCTGAGATGGAATCCATGGTTTTATTTTCGAGACGAATGTCAAAGACAGAGCCATTTCTAACATTTATGACTTTATGACAGGAATGTGAAGGATGGGGGTAATTGGTGATTGGGTGATTGGGTAAATAGTAACAGCCGGTAGGGTTCAATGAAGAACCATCACCATTTTAGAAAATATTCCATCGGCAGTTTTAATACGAACGAAGTAAAGGCCGTTTTCAATATCGGTGACATTTATTTCCGCATGATCACTAAAAATTGATTCGGTTTTTAAAATTTGTCCCTGGAGATTCGTGATTGAGATTTGTGCCTCTCCCTCTGAAGAAGTGTAAATAGAAAAAGAGGTTGAAGCCGGGTTAGGAGAAATTCTAATTTGGGAAATGAAATTATACTCCTTCAAACCAACTGTAAGAACAGAATCCGATGTAAATACGCCGACAGTATCTCCGTTCTTTCGATAAGCAGTGAGATGCTCTTCATACCATGGCTCAAAACATGAACTATAAGTTTTTGCTGTCACACCAAGTCCAAAAGTATAAACCATTGAATAGGATTGATACGCATCTCCTAACCCACCCGGGTTTAAAATATCATTGGAATAATTCAGGTTAAAATAATAACTCCAATTATAAGGCCCCGGCAAACCAGCTATTCCGAAAGACTTTTGAATGACACCATTGCTGTCTAAAAACATTCTTACATGATCATTAATCGAATCAAGGTTTCCATAGCATGGTATGTCGAGTTCAGGAACCTGATTATTCAGGATAAAGTATTCCTTATTGAATCTATTCGTAACGTGACTGGCTGAATCATAGTAGGTGACTATAAAATTATTGTACAATGAGGTCCAATAGTAATTATGTGGAATGCAATTTAAATTATCAATAGTCCAATCATGAATCAATTTTATACCCTGAATAGTGAATTCATATTGTGAGCCATTAACCTGCTTATTGATGATACTGTATTTGAATATTTCTTCTTGCGGATGACATTCCCATGTATAGTCTGAAATTTCAAATTCAAACATATCGCCCACATTAAAATTAAAAAAGTCAGTAAACTTAGGTACTTGTGCACCGAGTCCCCTTCCTTCAATGCCAGCTAAGCGGTAATATGAGTTAAGTCCATAATGATGTGGATATTGCAGCACACCAAAATTTTGTGAGAGTTTAATTGTATCGCCGCTTGTAAGTAATATTGTTTTTACTGAATCAAAATTCCCGAAAACCGAATCTGTTGCAACTGCAATAACCGTTGCGGTAATATTCTGCAATGAATCAAACAGCCATGAATCATTCAATGCCGCAAGTGTATTGATTACTATATTGCCGGTATCACGAAAATTGACAATGCCCAGAGAGGAAACATTTGTCTGACGTTGAAAAAACTGCGGTATGTTTTTCATCGCATAACAGGTATCACATGGATTAGGACCGCCAATAACAGTTGCACACGTATCACACATGATCCTGTTTAAAAAGAAAACAGAATCAGTCCCATTTACCGTAACAGAATCAGACCAGATCGTGGAAGTAATAACAGGATCATTATCCAGGCGGTAGTTAAATCTGTCGATCGAATTTATAACTGACCAGTTCTGGCAGAAGCTGTTGAAGAAAAAAAGAATAAGTGAAAAAGTGAGTACCGTTTTTTTCAAATGGATAGGTTTGGTGATGGAAAGATAAGAAAAAAACATTGATCGAAGGTGGGGTTCAAAATAACAACCGCTTGTTTCATGCAAAGGCGTTAATAGCGCCAAGGATAACATATTGAGATGCTCTTAGCGGTCTTAGCGCCTTTGCGTGAGACAGGCTGTTTACTGCTGCTTCTTAGTTCCGCTCACAGCTATCCCTAATTCTTTCAACTGGTCCTGCGATATATTTGATGGACTATCGATCATTACATCCCTCCCCGAATTGTTTTTCGGGAAAGCAATATAATCGCGGATGCTGTCGCTGCCACCGAACATGGCACAGAGCCGGTCGAAGCCGAATGCAATACCGCCATGTGGTGGTGCTCCGAATTCAAACGCATTCATCAAAAAGCCGAACTGGTTTTGTGCGTCTTCATCCGTAAAGCCAAGCACGGAAAACATTTTTTTCTGCAAATCTTTATTGTGAATACGAATGGACCCCCCTCCTATTTCAGTTCCGTTAATCACAAGGTCATAAGCATTTGCACGAACAGCACCGGGATCAGAATCAAGCAATGCAATGTCTTCAGGTTTTGGTGAAGTGAAAGGATGGTGCATGGCAAACCATCGCTTAACTTCTTCGCCGTATTCCAGCAATGGAAAATCCAACACCCACAGTGCTTTGTATTCTCCTGCCTTCCGCAAGCCAAGGCGGTTTCCCATTTCAAGACGCAGCTCACTCATCGCTTTGCGGGTTTTGCTTTTCTCACCGGCAAGAATTAAAATCAAGTCTCCCTGGCTCCCTCCACATTGCTCAAACCATTTTTGCTGGTCTTCCGAAGTATAAAATTTATCTACTGAAGATTTAAATGATCCATCAGCATTCCAACGTCCATAAATCAACCCGCTCATACCAAGCTGCGGACGCTTCACCCACTCTGTGAGTTCATCCATTTGTTTACGGGTATATTCTGCACATCCTTTCGCACAAATTGCTACAACAAGTTCAGCATCATCCATCACTTTGAAATTCTTTCCTTTCATCAAATCATTCACCTCGACTAATTTCATTTCAAAACGGATGTCCGGTTTATCATTGCCATAATATTTCATCGCATCGGCAAAACTCATGCGTGGCAATTCACCAATGTCAACTCCTTTCACAGATTTAAAAAGATGCTGAGTCAATCCTTCAAATGTTTGCAATATATCTTCCTGTTCCACAAAGCTCATCTCGCAATCGATCTGTGTGAATTCCGGTTGGCGGTCAGCGCGCAAATCCTCATCACGAAAACATTTGACGATCTGGTAATACCTGTCCATGCCTGCTACCATCAGCAACTGCTTGAATGTTTGCGGAGACTGGGGCAATGCATAAAATTCACCCTGGTTCATGCGTGAAGGCACCACGAAATCACGCGCACCTTCGGGGGTGGATTTGATCAGCACCGGTGTCTCGACTTCACAAAAATTCTGTGCAGCGAGGTAATTGCGTGTTTCAGCGGCAACCTTTGCGCGCAAAAGCAAGGATGACTTAACCGGGTTTCTCCTGATATCTAGGTAGCGATATTTCATTCTCAATTCATCACCACCGTCTGTATTCTCTTCAATGGTGAAAGGAGGTAAAATCGAAGTATTCAATACTTCAAGCTGTTCAACGATGATCTCGACATCACCGGTATCCATCTTCGCATTTTTATTGCTTCGCTCGGCAACAGTTCCTGAAACTTTGATTACGTATTCGCGGCCAAGATTACGTGCCTGTTCACACAGCACAGCATTGCTTTCCATGTTAAAAACAAGCTGGGTGATTCCATACCTATCGCGGATGTCAGAGAAAGTCATTCCTCCTAAATCGCGGGAGCGTTGCAGCCATCCACAAAGAGTAACCTTTTTGCCGGCATCTTGTATTGTGAGTTCACCACAGGTGTGTGTACGAAGCATGATTTTAAAATTGGAGTGCGAAAATAGAAATAAGAAAAGAGTTGGTGCCCGGGCTATTAAAATATCTTCAGGAAGGCCAATTAATGATCTACCAAAGCAAAGGCCGCCCTTTTGAGGCAGCCTTATGCAAGAAATATTTTTGCAGATTTTTTTTAGTTGCTTCCTCCAAAGGAAAGCTTCGCTCCTATTTGGATACCGAAACTGCTGAACGGATTGTAAGATTTCAGCGCCTGGTTGTCGACATGAAATATGGTGGATGAACTTTGTGTGCCGGATATCTTATCAACAAATGTCTGGGTTCCTGATTCTGATTCAGAAATTACGCCTGATTGAGTGATCGACCAATCATTCTTTTCAGGTGCCCAGGTTTGATTAATACTGTTCAGCTCAACGTAGATTCCAAGCATTTCGGATAGTTCAAAATCAACACCAAAAGCTCCCATCCATCCGATTGATGTACCACCGGAATACTTATCTGTTTCTTTGTAGGTAAAGCCGACACCATTCAGATTTAATGTCTCAGTGCCCTTCGCCCCAACGCCTACCACCAATCCGAATTTTGCATACGGTTTCAGTTTTTCTCCACCTGTCACTTTCAATGCAGGTGTAATTCGCATGATTGAACTTTTGATTTCATCATTTCCTGAAGTTCCCAGGTCATTGCTGTAGGTTGTCTTAATTTTTGAACCGAACAACATGGAGAAACTTGCTTCTGCACCGATATTTTCAGTGAACATATATCCAAGTCCAAGGCCAAAACCAAATCCTTTACCGAATGAACCGGTAACATTTTCGCTGCTTGATGTAT
>JBDTTM010000170.1:0-8469 GCA_039930605.1 Bacteroidota bacterium | reverse complement strand
CCGGGAGATTATCAAAACCTGAATCCAATTCCTGCGGTTACGTTGAGCAATGAAACACGCTGATGAACCTTGTGATATTCATCAGGTGTACCACTTTGAAAAGTACTTGTGGTAACAACACTTTCAAATTCCGGATAGGTGGAAAGAAAATTTGCATTCACACAAAGGCACATAATGTCTGAGATATTGTATTTCAAACCTGCGCCGGCATTCAGGCAGAACGCAGATGCCACTCCTGAAGCATATTGACTTACTTCAACCGCATTGGAGTCGAGTTTGGAATAGATGACTGCATTTAGTTCAGGATAAGTAGTCCTTGAATAACCGGCAAGCAGTTGCAGGTTGAAAGATGCTTTTTGCAAAGGATAAGTCACATACCCACCTGCCATGTATGCAATGGTACTCCACTTTTCATAGTGCAAATCTGAGACATTACCTTCAATTTTATCCGCATATGTTTCAAATTTATTCTTTATCCCTTCTGTATTCAACCTGTTTGCAGAAGAACTGATCATCGCGGCCACACCAAAATTTTTACCTACAAGGTAAGAGAACATCACATTCAGGTTGGTTCCGGCCGTTGCATAACCACTTGCACTGTCAGTAACTGATGTGGATTCAAACTTTCCGAAAGGAACTGCCACACCATAACCAATTTCCAGCACCGCTGAACGTTCGTTATACGTTTGCGAAAAGCATGGCGTATTGTAAACCAAAATAAAAAGTACCAATAATCGTTTCATAATCCTGCCGGCTAAAGTAATTACTTCTTGTTTCCCTTCTTTACCTATTTTTGAACCCACTTTTTAGTATTCCACATGAAAAATTATTCCCTGCTCTTTCTTTTTGTTTTTTCGGTTGCTTCTGTTTCTGCCGCTGATTCATGGTTGCAAAAATCTTCGTTACCTGCCCAGCCACGCGTTGGGGCGATCGCTTTCTCAATAAACGGCTTCGGCTATGTGGGAACTGGGCTTGATACCGCCGGAAACCTGCTAAACGATTTTTGGAAATATGATCCGGTAAACGATAGCTGGGCACAAGCTGCATCATTCCCCGGCACAGGAAGAAAAAATGCCGTAGCCTTTGTGACCGATTCATTTGCTTTCGCAGGTACCGGATATGACAATGCCGGGTTGACAAAAGATTTTTTCAAATATGATCCGCAGAATAATGCCTGGTTGCAAATCGAGGACCTCGACAGTGCGGGAGCTGTGTATCCAAGGAGAGATGCTGCTGCTTTTTCGATTGGTCATAGAGGTTATGTAGTTGGAGGATATGACGGAACTTCTTTCTACTCTAATGAATCCTGGCAGTACGATGGTTCAAGGGATACTGTCTGGAATGAAAAAGCATTCTTCCCGCTGGCTGGGAGAAGATGGGCAGCTTCATTTTCTGTGAACGGACATGGATTTGTAGGAATGGGTTTTAATTATTCACAGGAGTATTTTCATGACTTCTGGAAATATGACGAATCAATTAATGCGTGGTCACAAATGGCTGACTATGCCGGAAACAAAAGAGGTTATGCTGTATCATTCGTTATCAACGGGTTCGCATTTGTAGGTACCGGGTTTGACGGCGCACTGAAAAGTGACTTTTACATTTATGACGAACTCTTTAACCAATGGGCTCCCATTGCTGAGTTCGGCGGCCAGCCCACATCTTCAGCAGCAGGATTTTCTGTAAATGGAAAAGGATATATTTTCGGCGGCGTTGATACCCTCGGATTTAAAAATGAATTGTGGGAATACACACCTGGTAACTCCCTGGGAATTGAAAACTCAGCAGTTAAAAATGCAATTGCTTTATATGCCACCCCCAATCCTGCACTTCACTCATTTAATATCGAAAATTTAAAGTTTGACGTTGAAAAAATATATGAACTGAAATTGTTTACTTCCACCGGAAACCTAATCCTTTCACAATTTCTTTCATCTGAACAAAAAGCCGTTGTTGTTGAGCATTTTCCGGCAGGTATGTATTATTTTTCAGTCACCTCCAAAACAGGAGATAAACAAGTCGTAACCGGGAAAGTGATTCTACAGTAAAACAAGCATATGAAAGGGATAAGCACGCTCAGTATCATACCGGTTCGGAAGGAACCTGGTGATCGTGCTGAAATGGTAACACAGTTACTTTTCGGTGAGACTTTTCAAATCACTGCTACAGAAAAATCGTGGAGTAAAATAAAAGTCGACTATGACGGCTATGTTGGCTGGATTGATACCAAACAGGCAACCAACATCGGGGACGAGGAGGCAAACAAACTGGCTGAAACACCCATGACTGTTTCGCTCGATTTTTTACAGCTTGTCCTTCGTGGAACAGAAATGACACCTGTTGTGCTCGGCTCCTCTCTTCCATTTTATTATGGAAAGAAATTTTTTATCAGTGAAAAAGAATATTTATTTGAAGGGAATGTAAAGACTGTCACGCAACCTGATAAAGGAAAAATTGCAGAGCATGCAATGATGTACTCCAATGCGCCTTATTTATGGGGCGGCCGCTCTCCTTTCGGCTTAGACTGTTCGGGGTTCACGCAAATGGTTTTCAAGCTGAGTGGAATTAAGATCCTGCGTGATGCAAACGAACAGGCCGGCCAGGGCAAAAAAGTAACTTCATTGGAAGATACCCGCGAAGGCGATCTTGCCTTTTTCAAAAATGCAGAGAACAAAATTGTTCATGTCGGCATTGTCCTGAACAATAACCGCATCATTCACGCAAGTGGTAAAGTGCGCATTGACACGCTCGATCAGCAAGGGATCCTGAATAGTGATACAGGGAAGCATACCCATGCATTGGCCGAAATCAGGCGCATCCACTGACCCTCAAATCCATTCTTGTAACTACTTCCCTTTGACTTGTTCTGAGGCATTGTCATTGTTTACCTTTGTATTCTGATGGATGAAAAAACGCTGCTTCATGTGGAGGGAATGACCTGCGCCAACTGTGCGAATACAATTACGCGCACTTTGCAGAAAGAAGGATTGAAAGAGGTGAATGTAAATTACCTCACAACTGAAATTACATTTGAGGAAATAGATCCTGATCGACTTGAAAAAATAAAATCGCGGATTAAGAATATCGGTTACAAAGTTGTTGAAGAAAAGAATATAGCTCACGAAGGAACAACGGGTCAGCATGATCACCATGGACATTCTCATTCCTCTGGAGTAGAAAAGAAATTTTTTCTGTCTGCTTTGTTTACAGCTCCCCTGCTCCTGCATATGATATTGCCGTTTGCCTTCCTGCACAATCCGTATGTTCAACTAAGTCTTTGCATTCCAGTGATGATCATTGGAATCAACTACTTCGGAAGAAGCGCATGGGGATCTGTCAAAGCCGGAGCAATGAACATGGATGTTTTGATTTTTATCGGTTCCATATCTGCCTTCATTTACAGCCTGGCCGGTATGTGGATGTATAGTGGAACACCACAGGTTCACGACTACCTTTTTTTCGAAACGGCAGCATCCATTATTTCATTTGTCCTTTTGGGAAATGTGCTGGAACAAAGATCTGTGAAGCAGACAACTTCGGCTATTCTCGAACTAAGTAAACTGCAGCCGCAGGTTGCAAAAAAAATTACGACTGATAGCAATGGAGTTGAAAAAATAATTGAAATTAAATCAGGAGAAATAATAAATGGTGACCTTCTTTTCATTGCAACCGGGGATAAAATACCAGCAGATGGAGCGATTGTTCATGGCAGCGCAACAGTGAATGAATCGATGATTACCGGGGAGAGCCTGCCTGTGCTCAAAACCATAAACGAAAAGGTTACCGGCGGAACAATCATCGAAGACGGCTCTGTGAAAATGATAGCCGAAGCTACGGGAAGCGAAACGACACTTGCCAAAATTATCCGCATGGTAAATGATGCCCAGCTTTCCAAGCCAAATATTCAAAGGTTGGGCGATCGTGTCAGTAATATTTTTGTTCCCGCAGTATTGCTGATTGCCGTGCTTACTTTCCTGGTTACTTATTTTATGATTGACGCCGGCCTTCCTGTCAGTATGATGAGAAGCATTGCTGTACTCGTAATTTCCTGTCCATGTGCAATGGGTCTCGCCACACCCACTGCCCTGATGGTTGGCATTGGAAGGGCAGCCCGCAACGGAATCCTTATCAAAGGTGGAAGTACAGTGGAACAATTCTCAAAAGTGAAAACCATCGTTTTTGATAAAACAGGAACGCTCACTACCGGAAATTTTAAAATCAAAAAAATTGAAACAATTGGTGTAACTGAAGAGGAAGTAAAAATTTTACTTTATGCGATCGAACAACATTCTTCACATCCCATAGCAAAATCTATTGTAAAAGCCTGTGAAAGTTACCTGCAGCAGGCCGCTAAATTTAAATGGAACAATATTGCTGAGGACAAAGGAATCGGAATGAATGCTACTGACCAGGACGGCAATCTATACAGCGCCGGATCCTACTCTATTGCTAAACATTGCACCGGTGATGATTCACATGCAGTTTACCTCCTGAAAAATAACCTGCTTATTGCAACAATAGATATAGAGGATGAAATAAAACCCGGGGCGAAGGAGACCATCAGCAAATTGAAATCGATGGGTATAAAGACTGTCATGTTAAGTGGTGACAGGAAAAAAATCTGCGAAGAAATAGCATCGGAACTCATTATGGATGAAGTTTACAGCGAACAGTTACCCAGGCAAAAATTAATCTTGATCGAAAAATTCAGCAAAGAACAAATGACCGCCATGGTGGGTGACGGGATCAATGATGCTCCGGCTCTTGCGAAAGCTGATGTAGGTATTTCATTAAGCGGTGCTTCACAGGTGGCCATTCAATCTGCACAGATCATTTTATTGAAAAGCCATGACCTCAGGTCACTCCTGCTCTCCTACCGTTTTTCCAGGCATACGTTGCTTACGATTAAGCAGAACCTATTTTGGGCTTTTGCATATAATGTTATTGCTATTCCTGTTGCTGCAGCCGGTTTCCTGAGTCCCGGAGTCGGTGCGCTTTCAATGGCATTAAGTGATGTTGTATTAATCAGTAATTCGATCCGGCTTCGCTTTAAGAAAATAGATTGACAATGCTTATCACCAATAAATTTCTTTTTTCTACGTGCTATTTCCATTTCTCCGGTGTTATGAATTGATGTAGGTTTGAACCAACTATTTTTTGTGGAAACGGGTCAACGCATAAAAATCCTCTTCATTACCAAATGGTTCATGAATCGCCATGACCCACAGATAGGCGTATTCATACGGAAGCATGCATCTGCTGCAGCTTTGCACAATGATGTTGCGCTGCTATGTGTGTTGAGTGATGCAACCCAGCATAACCTGATCGAGATTGAAGAGCAAAAAATCGGCAACATTCAAACGTGGGTTGTTTATCACAGGAAATTCAATTCGCCGTTAATGCCGTTAAATACCGTCATCAATTTTTCCAGGTATCTCCGCGCGAACCGGAAAGGATTAAAAGCGATCAGAAAAAAATTCGGCAGACATGACATCACCCATGCATACATTTTGCTTCGGCCGCTTTTCATTGCATGGTGGATGAAAATGACGAAAGGAATTCCGATCGTTGTGAGTGAACAATGGAGCGGGTATGCTACCGGAAAATTCTCAGAGAAGAATTTTTTTGTAAAATTTATCTCCCGTTGGTTATTTCGGCAGGCAGGCGCAGCGACTGTCGTTTCAGAATTTTTGAAAACAAAAATGGTGGCGGCTGGAATGGAAAACAATTACACCGTTACGCCCAACATTGCAGAACCATCTGCAAAAAAAACTTCTCCCCTTTCGTCAAACGGGAAAATTAAAATCATCACCGTAGCAGACCTTGTTGACGAAATAAAAAACATCAGTGGCACCATTAAGGCTATTGCAAAAATTGCAGCAACCAATAAAGAAATTGAATTTCATATCATCGGGCATGGAAAAGATGAGTTGCTTTTAAAAAACCTTGCGAAGGAATACGGTTTACTGGACAGTACCATTTTCTTTCACGGAGTAAAGCCAAACGAGGAAGTTTTCCAATTCCTGTATGCAAGTAATTTCCTGGTCATGAATTCCTGGTTTGAAACTTTTTCCCTTATCTGCATTGAAGCCATGAGCTGTGGCATTCCGGTTATCGCAACCCGTTGTGGCGGTCCTGAGCAATTCATCAACCGGGACACCGGAATTTTAATTGAGCCTGGTGATGCAGAGCAGCTTCGAATTGCCATCGAAACAATGATTTCAACCTTCATGAAATATGACAGCAAGCGGCTGGCAGATTTTGCAAACAGCCAATTCAGCATGAAGGGAGTGGGCGAAAAATTCGATGAAATCTATCGAAATCTCCTGAATCGGTGAACCTTACAATAGCATGACGCATTCCTTACTTTTCCATGAGAATGGGAGGGTTTAAATATTTGGCTGAATGAAAGGTTTGATTAAATTTGCCACTCCAAAAAAGAAAATCCAATTATTGTCAAACTAAAAATCCTATTACAAATGAAAAAAAGTGTACTCTTGGTTTTGTTGGCTGGCTCCATTGCAGCCAATGCACAAAACCGAATTGCTAAGAATGTTGCGCTTAATGGTCCGGCAACACACTACTCTGCCCAAAAGGTTAGTGAAACAAATTTAGTTAAGTCGTCTGCTGTTATACCTGGAGTTACGGCACTTGCTAAGCATCAGTCAGTTAAACGAAATGGAAGCGGAAACCACACACAAGCATTATGCGAAGTACAAATGGGTTCTGCAGGTAACCAGTTTGGTTCTGCTTTCGGACCAAAAACAAATCTCTGGTACAACCGTGATTTGAATACGCTGACTTTTGCTCACCGTGCAAATCCACTTACTACAGCTGCAACTATCGGTTTTATTGAATATGACTATTCTACTGATGGAGGCACTACCTGGAATAACAACCAGCAATATATTTACAGAGATCTTTCTTATGTAGTTGCTACAGGATATCAAAATGAACGCGGCCGTTACCCGCAAGCTGCTATTTACAACCCGATCGGAAATACCGACCCGGCAAATGCGTTTATTGCAGGTTATGGACCTGTAACCGATGCAGCAGCAGTTATTAACAGCGCCTGGCCATGGCATTTTGAAGGTACTACGCAATTGGGTTCTGCCACTAATAACCAACAACTTTTCAACATTGATCAGGCCAGCGGTGGTATCGGCGCAATTATCCCCCAGGGTGGAACGATTGTGAAAAATACCGGCGAAACATGGTGGTCTTGCCAGGGTTATGATGGTGCAGCTTATGATGATACAGTTGTATTGTCGCATGGTGTTTATAATGGAGCTGGAGATTTTACCTATTCATTCGTAAAAGTCCCGGTACCGGTTTGTACAGATATCGACAATGCAAAAATGTTCCAGAATTGTGCGGTAATTTTTAATGATGCTGGCGATATCGGCTATACAGTAATCCTTGGAAATGATTGGGTTTGCAATAGCAATCCGGCTGATTCTACAATGGGAATTATTGTTTATAAATCTACCAACAGCGGTACTTCATGGTTCAGAATTAACAGTCCGGACCAAAGCATGGTTGATCCATTGTTATTAAGCGGTGGATATGCTTACCAGACTTCTACTCAACTTGATCTTGCTGTAGACCAGGACAATCATCTTCACATTGCCTTGCCGATTGTTCCGTTTCAACCGGGAAATACTGTTTATCTTGGATATGAATATGGATCATGGGGCTTATTTGACTTTACTACTTCAAGTGAATCAGGATTATTTGCAGTTTGGACTGCTTGCCTGATTACAAAACCACAAACCTATTTTGGTGATTTCGGTACCGCAGGATCAACAACAGATCCTGAAATCCAGGATGAAAACCGTTTGCAAATCAGCAGGAGCTGGGAAGGGTCAAAAATATTTTATACTTGGTTTGATACTGACACAGCGATCTTCGGACCAGGCTTAAATAATTTCCCTGATGCACGCTCTGTAGGTGTAGATTTGGATGGAGGTTTATGGACTGCAGAAGTTGGTCAGACTGAATTCAGCGGAACTCATGGTGATGGTAATTCAATTTTCGGAAATGTATCCTACTACACCGTCAATGATGGAACAAATGAAAATATTCCAATTGTAATTGATGTGATGACATCAAGCACTGGTTCACCTGTTGACTTCTGGTATCAAGGATGTGCTATGATGAGCAATTTTGTCAATACACCAAATTGCGTAAATGTCACTACCGGGATTAACAACCCATCATCTGCTGCAAATGCATTCGCAGTTTCGTCCAACTATCCGAATCCATATTCGGGAAAAACAACTGTTAATGTAACAACTGTTAAGGCAGGTGATGTATCAATTGAAATCACCAATTCTATCGGACAACTGCTTTCAACATCAATCTATAAAAACCTCAGTGCAGGCGTTCATTCGCTTACCATTGACGGTTCTTCACTCAGCAAAGGTTTGTATTTCTACACCGTAAAATCGGCTAACGAATCTGCAACCA
>JBDTTM010000169.1:0-8522 GCA_039930605.1 Bacteroidota bacterium | reverse complement strand
GGTTATGCAACCAGTGATGAGACAACTACTACCATTCTTGATCTTTCAAAACAACTTGGAAAAATACCAACGGAAGTAAATGACTATCCGGGATTTGTTGCCAACAGGATCCTGATGCCAATGATCAATGAAGCCATCATCACACTTTTTGAAGGCGTTGCCGGCGTTGAAGAAATTGATACGGTGATGAAACTTGGAATGGCGCATCCTATGGGTCCTTTGCAGCTTGCGGACTTCATCGGTCTCGATGTTTGTCTCTCAATTTTAAATGTGATGTATGATGGATTTAAAAACCCTAAGTATGCCCCTTGTCCGCTACTTGTCAATATGGTTACTGCGGGACATCTTGGTATAAAATCAGGAAAAGGGTTTTATGAATACGTGGCAGGTAGCAAAGAGTCGAAGGTGGCAGCACAATTCACTTAGTAATCATAGGGAACTTAAAAACCGAAGGGTATCTACACCATCTGCATAATCATTCAGTGCAGGAGACTGTCCTTCTCCAAAATTAAACTGGCGATTTTTCAGGTCACTTTTTAATTCCAGCTTTTCTTTTACGATTAAACATTGAATCTGATTTTCAGCAGTGTCAAGTTTAGTGATGAGGTCGATTTGATTCTTGTATTTTTCATAGTGCACAACAGAAATCGGAGAATGGATACGATCATCTTCATGAATGATGAGAAACCCGTTCTGCAAAAAAGGAATCAATTTCATCAGCAGCATGGCGTTGTTGTAATCGAAGTTGTTCATATATTTACTGTGCTGCATGATGCCATTGAATGAAAACATAGATTCAAAAAAGGGATCGAAGATCGTGCCTTCAGGAACGTAAATCTTGGAAACATTTCGGCATCCCAAACCGAAGTATTGAAAAATATCATTCCCCAGTTTTGCCAGATCTTCTTTCGATTCTTTTCCTGTAAGAACTCCTACTCCATTCCTGTTCTTCCTGATGATGTGTGGAACTTTTCCAAAATAACTTTCAAAATACCTTGCGGAATTATTGCTGCCGGTTGCAATCACAGCATCGTATTCTGTGAGCCTGTCAACAAAGTGAATCCGGGATTTAAAAGCGGGCTCAACTTCCATCAGCAATGAAGCAATGTAAGGCAATAACAGGTTATCATCAGAGGCATTCTTCCCGTAATAATGATGTCCGGAAAGTAAAACCGAAAGCATATCATGGAAACCAACCAGCGGAATATTTCCGGCATTGATAACCCCGACCTTCCTTTCAGTAAGTTTTTCTAAATCATACCCATCTATCCATTTATGCAGACGCGATCCTGTAAGCTCCAGGCTCCACGCTTTTATTGCTGAATCAATATTCGCTTTCGTGAACCAATTGTTCTTCAAGTAAGCCTGGTTGCAAATGGCGTTGTATTCGTTGTCATCATTCTTCAAGATGCTATCAATGTGACTACCAAGCTTGTCGAAAGCTTCTATCCTTTGGTTTATTTTCATTTTTTTAATAATTGCATACCCTTACAATCCTGATTTTTTGTCCGTTTTTTCTGGTTTTTCAAAAAAAATCACGTAGGTTTGCCCGACAAAACTAAAAAGAACTTTTTATGGCAATAATAATCACTGAAGAATGCATCAACTGCGGTGCATGTGAACCGGAATGTCCAAACAATGCGATATATGAAGGTGGTGCGGAATGGCGTTTTTCTGACGGTACTTCTCTGAAAGGAATGGTAACTATGATGGATGGGACGCAGGTTGATGCCGATGCTACGCAAACTCCTGTCTCCATGGATCTTTATTACATCGTGACCGATAAATGCACAGAATGTGTCGGTTTCCATGATGAGCCACAATGCGCCAGTGTATGTCCGGTGGATTGCTGTGTAGATGATCCTAACTTCAGGGAAAGTAAGGAAGAGCTGACGGCAAAGAAGGATAAGATGCACGTTTAAGAAATTTTAAAAAACAATAAGAAATTATTAAATAGCAGCCCGGTCCCGAAGTTTCGGGTCCGGGCTGTTTTTTTATCAATCATTTTCTAACTTGGCTCTGAAAAGTTGACCACGCATTCCAAATGGTAAAGTATTTATTTATTTTCTTTGTTTTAGTTTTTATTCCTGACACACCGCTTACAGCTACCGGCTCAGATAGCTTATTGCGTGAGCTAATACACGTCAAGAATGACACTAGCAAGATTAAAATTTTATTGGCACTTCACTCCGCAACTAAAAACAACAACGACAGTGCATTAAAGTTTGCGAATGAAGCTATTACAATCGCAGAAAAAAACAACGATGACAAATGGATATTTGATGCAACAAATACACTGGCGAAATTTTACTATTCAATTCTAAATTATGACAGCTGCCTGCTGATCGAGCAACGACTACTATCTCTAAAAAAAAATACGTCCTACCTGTTAGGGTTGGGCAGATCCTATCGCACAATAGGCAATGCTTTTTTACACTCTTCATTGGATTCTGCTATGTTTTATTACATCAAAAGTTTATACCTTTTTAAATCAATAAACGACCTTGAAGAATATAACGCCACTCAAACCAACATGGCAATAGTATATTCAAAAACCGGAAGATTGAAAGAAGCAGTGCAGATTTGCGAATTTCAAATTGAATACTATCATAAAACCGGTAGTAGACAGAAGGAAGAAATTACAGCTATGAATTGTGCTATCTATTGTGAGAGTTTAGGGGATTGGAAAAGTGCGGAACATTATTTGTTAAATAGTTTCCAAATTGCAAAAGAATTAAAAAATGAGTTCGACATTTCGTTTTTATCTTATAACCTTGGTGGACTTTATGCACAAACAAAGCGTTTCAAACAGGCGAAACAATCGTTACTCTTTTCTCTTGAAATTGGAAAAAAAATAAACAACAATGAGTTAATCTATAATGCCTATGGTGGACTTGCCAATCTTGCTAATACGACAGGCGATTGGGATGATGCTATAAACTATGCATCAAGAGCATGGGAGTTGGGACCAAAGAATAAAGAAAGCGAGGCAGACGTCAATATGCAAATGTACAATGGATATTTACACAAAGGAGACCATAAGAAAGCACTCGAATATTATACAATTTACATCGCTGCACGAGACAGTTTGTTGAATACGCAACGTCTTCAAAAAATAGATGAACTGGAAGCCCAGTATCAGAATAAAGATAAACAATCCCAAATTGAAGTTTTGAATATTGCGAATGAAAATCATAAACAGCA
This sequence comes from Bacteroidota bacterium, assembly GCA_039930605.1. Classification (GTDB taxonomy): domain Bacteria; phylum Bacteroidota; class Bacteroidia; order AKYH767-A; family 2013-40CM-41-45; genus JAPLDB01. Next base: position 5,318 of record JBDTTM010000169.1, on the reverse strand, counting down.
AAAAAAACTAACTTACGTAATTGGCAGCATGGCTTTACTCCTGCTTGTTGTTGGTTTTTATTCGGCTGCACAGCGTCAGATTTTCAAATCGAAGATAGAAAAACAACATGCTCTTATTGAAGAGCGCAAACGAATCAGCCGCGATTTACATGATGATGTAGGCAGTGGGCTTACAAAAATTTCGTTGATGAGCCGCGTGGCTGAAAAAATGGAAGGCGGTAGGCAAAAGCAAACGCTTCAAAAAATTTCGAATGATTCTTCTGAAATGGTGGATTCGATGAATGGAATCATTTGGGCGCTGAACACAAAAGACGATTCACTTTCCAATTTAGTGGCGTATATCCGCCAGCAGGCATTTACACTTTTCGAAGATGCACCGATGAGTATTATACTGAATACTCCTGAGCAGGTTGCTGATATACCCATGAGTGGTGTCTTTCGCAGAAACATCTATCTTGCTGTGAAAGAAGCCCTGAATAATGCGCTCAAATATTCACAGGCAACAGAAGTGAATCTTAAAATTGAAATCATCCGCGATATGCTTATCATAATCATTGGTGATAACGGCAACGGATTTGACGTAGAAAATGCAATTGCCGGAAAAAAAATTATCGGTGGAAATGGCCTGGCAAACATGAAAAAGAGGATGGATGAAATTAACGGCGAACTAAAAATAGAATCGGAAATAAATAAAGGTACCATGGTTACATTTAATTTTCGTTTTGGGAATTATACAAAAGTGTAATGGCTGAAACAGTTTCCCGGGCGTACCTTACAACCCGAAAGTTACCATGATAAATATTGCCATTGTCGAGGACACTACTGAAATAAGGGAAGCCCTCCAAATGATTGTTTCTACTGCAGAGGATATGACTTGCACTTATACCTATGCATCGGCAGAAGATGCACTCGATGCGCTGCCCGCTTTGGCGGCTGATGTGGTGCTCATGGATATTCACCTGCCCGGCATTTCCGGTATTGAGTGCGTCGAACAATGGCTTACCCTTTGCCCCACCACTCTATTCCTGATGTGCACCATTTACGAAGATGATGAGCATATTTTTGATGCACTCAAAGCCGGTGCTACCGGGTACATCGTTAAGAAAACACCGGCTGATAAACTTCTTGCCGCCATCCGCGAATTGCATACCGGTGGATCGCCTATGAGTGCAAGCATTGCCCGAAGGGTAATCGGCTCATTTAAAAATCCGCCAGTGCAAACAATGAACAATGAGGCAAACCTGCTCTCCACCCGCGAAAAAGAAATTCTTACCCTTCTCTCCCAGGGATTTTTTTACAAAGAAATTTCTGCCCGCCTCTATGTTTCCCTCGACACAGTAAAAAAACACTGTAATAATATCTACCGCAAGTTGCAGGTAAATTCACGCACGGGGGCTGTGAACAAAGTTTTTGGCAGAACCTGATTTTTTATTCCGGAATTATTTTTTCTTCCTTCTCCCAAAACTCCAGGGGGATTTTTTTTACACAAAAGTGTAATTGACAAGCCACGCGGTGTGAAGCACTTTTGCTCCCTCTAATCTATTCCTGATAAGATGGCTGAAAAAAGCACACTTCCTTCTGAACGAGAACTACAGGTATTGCAGCTTATTGCAGACGGACTTACCGATGAACAGATCGGTCAGCATTTAGGTATAGCTAAGGACACTGTAAGTATCCATCGTAAACGCCTGCTCGAGAAACTAAATGCCAATAATGTGGCACTAATGGTAGCAAATGCCTTTAGAAAAGGATTAGTGAATTGACTGGAAGTAGTCCAATAACCATTTATAGTTATTGCAGGAAATAAATAACCGTGCAATATTTGAAAATAAGAATTTTTTTTTGGCACATTTACTCAAAAACAAACAACCAGCACACAATTCAATATGGGTATAAATATCCGGCTATGGAACACAGGTAGCGAGACAGGAAAACCAAAGGAAAAAGCAAATGGAAACAAAACCACCATCAAACAATGGAAGCAAATTTAAAAAACTCTTTGCCTGAATTAGTTTTCAGAAAAAGCTCTTACCTTTTTCTTAGATGTAATTTTTATCTTTTACTATTACTGTCAACAAATAAAACCTCAGCACAAATAACGGTATCAGAAGGGTTTGACAACAACTTTGCAGGAACCACATGGCCAAATTTAGAAATGCCTCTTGGCTGGACACAAGGTAAGATTACGCCAACCACAGATTGGAACAATAACTGGGACCGTGTAAATTCTACTTTCCTTCCCAATTGGTTTCCTCGCAGTGGTGCCGGCATGATGCGCTACCGTTCTGCTTATTGTATCAATGCCGGTGAGCGTGCTTACATTACTTCCAGACCTTATGACCTGAGTGCCCGCGGGGCCGGGGTAACTTCCCTTTTAAGGTTTTGGATGTCGCGCGACAATTCCACTCTGGGGAATGACAACATTCAGGTAAGGATAAGCAATAATCCTGATCCAACTGTTGCCGGGTTTGCAACGCTTGTGGATAATGTGTATGCACTTAGTACTATTAATCGCCCATGCGCTTCGGCACCCACACCCCCTGTAACATGCGGTGGTTGGAACTTATACGAATTTATAATTCCTGCCAACACATGGAGCATAAATAATTTATATGTGAGCTTAATTGCCACAAATGCAGGAGTCGGTAACGCTAACATTTACATTGATGATTTTTCAATTGAAGAGTATCCTGCCGCAATGGTTTTTAATAGTATAAATTTCGATTTTCAGAATGTAGCCAATGTAGGTACTTCAAGTACTAATGAATGGATAATCGGATGCAGAATACAAGTTACCGGATCGGGAACTCCGCTTACATTAGGTGCTTTTACTTTTCTGTATAATGGCTGTACCAGTCCTGCAAATGACATCAATTACACAACCGGAGTTAAACTATGGTGGACTGGCGGCACCAATGCATATTCACCAACCAATGCTGTTTTAGTAAATACCTATTCAGGAGTACCTGCATTCCCTGTACCAAGCTGGACTATGATTCCCACAGGAATGAACCTTCAAAACGGCAACAATTATTTTTGGCTGACTTATGACATACAGGGAACGGCAACCAAAAATGATTTTGTGGATGCTGATTTTCTTTCAGCTGTAGTTGGTGGTACCACCTATCCTCCTATCGTTGGTACTCTTCCGGGAGCGCGAAAGATTATTGCCTATTGTGTACCATCTTATACGGCAGGCACAAGCGGCATTGATGGCAGCTATACAAATAACGATTATATTAAGCGGGTAATAGTAACTAATCCCGGAGCTACCGACCCGATTTTCACCATTCTGGATAATGACCATAATGATATAGGACCAACAGCACCGGGCGCAGGATTTCCTGCAGACCCTTGTGTAACTTCTGCAGGAATGATTAACGGAGGACCCTCACCTTTCAGTGCGCATCCATCCGATTATCAAATGTTCTCTATTGCCACAGTTCCTAACCTGTGCGGAGCAGGAAATAGTACCCGCACAACATCATTTCTTAAAACCACTGTTTCGCCCCCCACTTATAATTTTAGCGCTCAATGCGGAACATCTAATAATTACAATTATATAGGTGCATGGATAGATTTTAACCATGACGGAGTATTTAATAATTGGATGTGGAACTTGGCAGGCGGAGAAAGAATATTTCAATCCACAGCTATGGGTGCGCTAAGCTGGCAAAACGCCAATTTCCAGATACCTGCGTGGTCAACATATTTTGGAAATACCATCTTACGTGTAAGAGAATGGAATTACAACCCAAACATTGATCCCTGCACTCCTGGTTATTATGGTGAAGTAGAAGATTATGAGATTACTATAAGACCTGACTGCAATCCTGCAGGATGGAAAGTATGGTTAGGTTATACCGATGACTGGAGTAGAAGCTCAAACTGGTGCGGTGGCATTCCCACAATTAACGATGATGCACTTGTTGCCCGTGGAGGCACTCTGGGAACCTATCATCCTGTAATCAAATCAGGCGTTTTGGCAACCGCAAGGAAACTTAGAATTGACGGAGATACAGTTGAAATAAATTCACCCACCCCCGGTTCACTAAGAGTTTCCGATTCACTTTCCATCGGAGTTTCAGGCGCATTAAATACAAGTGAGCTTATAGTTGATTCGGCTTATAGCGCCAATGCAGTTTTATCCAATGGCGTAAACATCAACAATAATTTTCTTCCTTTCAGAGCGATTAGAGAGCAGAAAATACAACTGATGTATAAAACATCTGAATTGTTAACGCAAGGAATGATGGATGGTGATATAATAGATCAGATTATTATTCCTGTGAGGCAACGTGGCTCAACGGCTGCCTACCCTGCCAACATCAATATGTATTATGCAACCACCAATGCCACTTATCCCTCTTTTACCACTTTAGGGTTTAACTCAACTGTTCCGGCTGCTCCCACTAATTGCCTGGCTCCGCAACAAACAGTGCCTGTAAATGTATTTTCCGGAAACATTAGCTTTCTTGGAATTCCGCTTTCCGGCAGCGGGAATGTTACGGTTAATCTCACCACACCATTTACATTTTCTACCGGCTCTAATTCTCCACTCATTGTTGAAATCTGTTTTTCACTTCCTGTAACATCTGCAAGCGATTTAAGCTGGCAAACACAAACAACAGGTTACCGTTCAGTTCTTTTATTAGGAAATTTTGGTGCATATTCTACACCTGCATGTTCATGGACAAATGCCGCTCCGAATGGATCAAATATAAGTCAGAGATTGACAAGCGACCTTCGCCCCAATCTTACCTTTAAGTACCGCAGGAGTTTCAGCAAGTACCCAATAAATCTTGAAAGCAATGGGGCATCAACAGCACACTGGGCTAACTACGGCATGTTTGTTCCGGCAAACAGTATTGTTGAATTTAAAGGAAGCAGTCCAGTAACTCAAAATATTGATGGAGCTAACAATACAGCTTTTAATGAACTTAAAATTAATACAACCGGTACAGGAAATGCAAGACAAAATAAAGCAGCAACTGTGAATGACACTCTGTGGCTTCAACAAGGACGGCTGTTGCTTAATCAGAAAACGCTAACAATTAATAATGGTCTCCCAGGTGCTATAACACAGCTTGCCCCTAACGGATTCCTGCAAAGTGAAACTGTTGATAACACTTCCATATTGAAGTGGTCAATGAACACTATAACAGGACCTCACACCATTCCGTTTGCAAATGCGTCAGGCGTACAAATACCTTTTACATTTAATCTTGCTTCAGGCAATGCGGGAGATGTAACAGTAAGTACATACCCCACCATAGCAAATAATACACCTTATCCTGCTACTCCTACTCTGGTAACCC
>JBDTTM010000168.1:0-8587 GCA_039930605.1 Bacteroidota bacterium | reverse complement strand
TGAACATGAAACTATCTACAAAAAGTTTTCAGAGGAGCGACACCACAACTTTCAATTTCCCGGTCTTCCTGCTCTTCATTGCAAGCCCGCACTGAAGTAAGCTTTGCTTTACTTCAGTGGCGGTGCTTTCCATTGCGATCAGGGCTAACCAACTTCTGTCCGCTTCGTTGGAGCCAGCATTAAAACCTAAATGATTCGCAGAATCATTGATCATCCCCCCTTCTTTTCAGACGAGATATGCTTCAGGACCTTTGCCTCGATGAAGAAAATAATTTCCTCGGCAACATTTTTCACCTGGTCGCCGGTACGTTCCAGTTTCCTGATGGAAGAAATAATATGAAGGCATTGCTGAATTTTATCCGGATGATTTTTGATGTAAGTTTCTACCACCATGTTCGCATCACCATTTATTTCATCAAGCTGGTCGTCCTTCTTAAATACACCCCTTGCCAACTTGGTGTCCTCACTTTCAAAAGATGTTTTCGAATCGTTCAGCATCTGTATGGCAATATCGAACATTTCCGAAAGGCGCGTTACTTCGAGGAGTTCCTTATCAAACCAGGTTACTGACTGTGATACATAACGTGCAATTCCATCTGCGATATCACCGATCCGTTCCAGATTGGAATTGATTTTCAATACAGCAAGTACAAAACGCAGATCAATGGCAACAGGATTCATCAGTGCAAAGATGTTTTCGCAGTCCTTGTCAATTTTCAATTCCAGCGCATTCACACGCTTCTCATTGAAAGTTACTTCACTTGCCATGTCCTTGTCGAAACTCAACAATGCAGTCCGCGCTTTGCGAAGTTGAGAAATTACCAGCTCAAACATTTCGATTGCTTCGTCCTTGAGGCGTTTGATTTCAATATCTAAATGAGTCATGTGATTTCAACTGTTAGATTATTATAAATTCTACTTTCTATTTCAATTATCCCTTATCGTGGCAGGTCTACATTTGCAAATTTGCATATCTGTGCATCTGGATTTCATCAGCACATCTTCAAATCAGCACATCTTCCAAATCATCCCATCTTCAAATTCCTTATCCAAATCGTCCCGTCACATAACTCTGCGTCTTTGGATCACTTGGATTGGTAAAGATCGTTGGTGTTGCATCATATTCAATCAATTCACCGAGGTAAAAGAATGCTGTCCTGTCGCTCACCCTTCCTGCTTGCTGCATGTTGTGCGTCACAATAATAATCGTGTATTTATTCTTTAACTGGTAAATCAAATCTTCAATTTTTGCTGTTGAAATAGGATCAAGCGCTGATGCCGGCTCATCCATCAATATGACCGATGGTTCAATTGCCAATGCGCGCGCAATACACAACCGTTGCTGTTGCCCGCCTGACAGGCTGAATGCTGATTTGTTCAGTTTGTCCTTCACTTCCTCCCACAAGGCAGCCTGTTTCAAAGAAAGCTCAACACGCTCATCAATAAAATTTTTATGGTTGATGCCGTTCACGCGAAGACCATAAGCCACATTTTCATAAATACTCTTGGGAAACGGGTTTGGCTTTTGAAAAACCATTCCAATTTTTTTTCGCAACTCATCTGTCCGCAAACCTTTATCATAAATATCCTTTCCATCAAGTAGCACATCGCCTTCTATCCGAACGCCATCAATAAGGTCATTCATCCGGTTAAACAACCGCAGGTACGTAGATTTCCCACAACCTGATGGTCCGATCAAAGCCGTAACCGTATTCGCTTCAATCGCAATGTTGATTCCTTTCAGCGCATGAAAGTCTCCGTAATATAGGTGCGCGTTCTTTGATTCTATTTTATACATCTTGTTATTCTCTTCAGTGTATTTCTTAATACTTCATACCAGATACTTTGTACCTTCTTGTTTTAATTCATTTTCACTTTATTTCCAAAATATCTCCTCAATGCATTTGCGATTAAATTCAGGATAAGCACGATGAGTACCAATACCAATGCGGTCCCATAAGCCATCGGGCGCGATTTTTCCACCTGCGTTCCACTCGTTGCAATCACATACAAATGATATGGTAAAGCCATCACCTGGTCGAAGATACTGGTCGGAAGTTTAGGGAGAAAGTACGCCGCTACAGTAAATAATATCGGTGCAGTTTCTCCTGATACCCGGCCGATTGAAAGGATCAATCCCGTAATAATATTTGGAAGAGAAATGGGCAAAACCACCCTCCCGATCGTCTGTAGTTTAGTAGCCCCGAGTGCAAGGCTTGCCTGCCTGAAAGTATCATCAACTGCCTTGAGTGCTTCCTCTGTAATCCGGATTACAACAGGTAATGCAAGTAACCCGAGCGTTAGTGAACCGGCCAATATGGAATCCCCGAACTTCAGTTTGTTTACAAACAATGCCATGCCGAACAATCCGAAAACAATGGAAGGAATCCCTGCAAGGTTATTCGTCATGAGTTTGATGAACCGTTTCCAGAAACCATCTTTCACGTATTCATTCATATAGATCCCTGCCATTACTCCGATCGGAAAGGCAAACAGCATTGACCCGAGTATTAAAGTAAAAGTCCCGATGATGGCAGGATAAATTCCGCCTTTCGTCATTCCGTCTTCAGGCATCTTGGTGATGAAATCCCAACTCAAGACATGGAAACCCCTGACGAAAATGAAACCAAGTATCCACACCAGGATGCCGATCACGAAAATGCTCAGTATCCGGAATATCCAGAAAGCAATTTTTTCCTTTATCAGTTTATCCATTGTTGAATTCTTCGTATTCGTAATCAGAAAATTCGCAGCCTTTCTCTATTCGTTCAGTTATCTTCATTTTGTAAACTTTCGTCTATTAGAAATATACTGCACCCAAATATTTATTGCCATCGTCATTATAAACAACAGGCATCCTAACGCAAACAACGCTTTGTAATGCACGCCACCTTGTGGTGCTTCTCCAAGCTCTGCAGCGATCGTTGCCGGAATTGTCCGCACCGGTTGAAGTAATGAATGCGGAATCACCGCCGCATTGCCCGTTACCATCAGCACAGCCATTGTTTCACCTATAGCTCTTCCGATACCTAGAATTGCTGCGGCTGTAATTCCCGACATCGAATATGGTAAAACAACACGGGAAATAGTTTGCCATTTCGTTGCTCCCAAAGCAAGGGAGGCTTCCTTCATGTCGCGTGGGGTATTCCTGATGGCATCCTCAGATACTGTTATGATTGTTGGCAAGGCCATAATTCCAAGCACAATACTTCCTGCCAGCGCAGTCTCACCCACGGGCAGGTTAAATAAATCATGGATGAGTGGAACAATAGTGATCAATCCGAAGAAACCATAAACGACAGATGGAATACCGGCAAGCAATTCTATTACCGGTTTCATCACGTTGCGCACTTTGGGATTTGCTACCTCTGCCATGTAAATTGCAGTTGCAAGGCCGATCGGCAAAGCAAAGAGAATCGCAAAAATGCTGACGAGCAATGTCCCCAATATGAGCGGAAGCGTTCCGAGTTGAACAGCGGGCTCAGCAGTCGGGAACCATTCCTTGCCGGTCAAAAAATCCGGCAGGTTATTCTTATCAACCCTCACAATTTTAGACTGGTGACCCTGGATTAAATATTTTTCAGGGAACACAGCAAGCATTCCACTGTTGCTGCTTATCAGGCTGTCCAGTTTCCGCGGGAGAAACTCAAAGTTCATTCCTATTTCTTCCTCGCTCAAAAAATCAGAGAGAGAATTGATGGTAAGTAATATGATTGAATCATTTTTGCCACCAATGCTTTGCCAGTTGGTAATGTTGGCATCGAAAATTTCTTTGAGCTGGGAAGGCTTCAATTCTGTCAAAGGGTTACTTCCATTGATCACAAGTGTATTATGACTTTCAAGTGGTGATGTATTGAAAAGACCAAGTCCTTCGCTGAAAAGGAAAATAATGATCAACAGAACAGTAAGCGTAGTTATTGTGCTGCTGAGAGCAAGCAGTCCTTCTACAAATCGTTCCGTAAATCTTTTCAGAAAAGGTTTCAAAATTTGGTAACTATCAGTTTACAATTTTGTAACACAGTTTGTTTGGAAACAGCAAATCCGCCTGAGGCGGACAGCTGTTTTTGAGAGCACTATTGAATTCGACTAAACCTAAATTTTAATTCAAAGATATGTAACCAACTTCACTAACGATCTTTTGACCTTCAGTGGAAAGTACGAAATCAACAAAAGGTTTCACCAGCTTTTCTTTTGAAGTCGGATAGAAGAAGAATAACGGGCGTACTATCGGGTAAGTTTTGTTTTTTGCATTCTCGACAGAAGCTGTTACATATGTTTTTCCTTTATCGTATGATACAGCAACATCTTTTACATCCTTGGTAAGATATGCCAGTCCCACATAACCGATGGCTCCGGGCGTCTGGCTTACGGATTGGATAATGGCCCCGGTAGCGGGCATATTCAGCATTGAAGAAGTATAATTTTTTCTGTTCAGCACATTCTCTTTGAAAAACTCGTACGTACCTGAACTTGTTTCACGGCCATAAACAACAATTTTTAAATCGTCACCGCCAACTTCTTTCCAGTTAGTTATTTTACCCGTATAAATACCTTCCATTTGTTCACGGGTAAGCTTTCCGACTTTGTTTTTTGGATTCACGATCACAGAAAGCGCATCATTGGAAATAACAACTTGTTTGAAAGCACGTCCTGCATCCTGAAGTTTCATCCGCTCATCCATTTTAATTGAGCGCGAACTCATGGCAATGTCAGTAGTCCCGTCAAGTAGCGCTGCAATCCCTACTCCGCTTCCTCCACCAACGACTGAAATGCTGGTAGCGCTGTTTTTCTTCATATAGTTTTCTGACTCTTTCTGGGAAAGCGGAAGCACAGTATCACTTCCCTTGATTACAATTTTCTGCGCAATGGCTGAAACACTCATGAGTGCTGCGATTGCAATGGTCATTAAATTCTTGTTCATTTTATTTTTATTTTTATTTGACTTCATATTTTCAATTACCGTTCCGAAGTACGGCTTTGAATATTATCTTATTGTTACTGAATTAAAACTTTACCTGTAAACGAAGAGTGAATACATTATCCTTTAGATCCTTTGTATAGTTCGCCAGCTTTTCACTCGTTTCATTTGTAACCTGGTCCCAATATGCAGTCAGCTTTACTGCCGCATCCCATCGATAGGCAAGACCTAAACCAAGTGTGCTGTATGCGATATCAGCGGCGCTGGTGGTCTTAAATCCGCTTTGTTGAGTTGCAAGTCCGATTTCATCTCCGGATACTTCCGTATTTGGATCGTAGGTATCATATTTTACAATGGCCTGGAGTGGACTATGTCCGATGTTCTGCACGAAGTATAAATACATTCCGTTAAACTTCCTGGTATAGAAATCCGATGTTGATGCAACAGCCTGTGAAGCTGAAGAAGAACCTGTTCCCGGTTGTTCACCCATAATAAATTCTCCGCGTAACGTTGTAAGACCCCCTACCCAGTCAATACTGAATTGGCCATCGAAACCTATGTAAGAGCGTTTGATTTCCTCCCGCGAATTAATATTTGCGGAAACATCGGCTTTCTTCGTATCCACTTTGAACCCGGCTATACCAGTTGAATCCGTGTCAAAAATGTATGTGTTGACTGTATCAACTCTGTAACCTCCATTATAGATAGAAGCACCTAATCCCCATTTTATTCTTTCTGATTTCGTTGATCGGGTAATCCCGATATGCCCAATAAAATCTTTGAACTTGTCAAATTCATTTGCCGTCGCAAGCGCTGATGGTCCTCCTAATCCGTTGAAGTAACCTGCATCAATCTTCAGCCAGTTCCAGTTAGAGGTCTTAGGTCCCTGAATAGTAAGCATTGCTCCGAGATCACGTTCCCCTGGAAAAACGATTTGCGACAACCTTCCGCGCTCTGGTGATTCACGCAGACTTGAAGAATAGCCGATCTCGTAACCGAATGGACGGTTCTGCATACCGGCAGTAACTGAAAACCATCCGCACCAAGGATCTGTGAATTTAGCATATAAGTCTTTGATGGTTGCGCCTTTTTCAGACAGATCAATCTGGAATACATATTGGGAAGTCGAAAAACCCTTGTCGTTAAATGGTGAATCATACTGCACTTTCAATCTTGCCCTGCGAAGCATGAATCGTTTGTCGACACCAGAAGCAAAATTACCACCCGCAAAAGATGGTACTCCACCTGAATCAGCAACCTGGTATTGGGCCTGGATATAACCGCTTAACTTAATTCTTTTTAGTACATCAAGTTCCTGACGGATTCCAGCCACATGGCGGGTGAGCGTGTCAATAGGTTGTTCTGCATCCTGTGCTTTAACTGTGAAAGCTGTGAGCAGAACCAGCAATGTTGTGTAAATTCTAAGTTTCATTTGTGTAAATTTTATGCTGCAAATCAATTAACTTAGCATTAGAACATCGTTTCTTTAATGTTAAGTTATCATTAAGAAGTATGCTTTGGCAGGTGAAATGTCTCGATCAAATTTTCTTAATTTCTCTTGTGGGATACAACCTTAGATATTTATAAGATTGCTGCGCTATCTTTGGCCACTCTTAATCGCAAATCATGTTTCTATTCGAACGACTGGACAAACCACTTCTCTCAAAAGCGAAATTTTACAGGCGATTAGTGAATAATTCAATGATCGCTCTGATTATCTTATTCATTTCCTTGTCTATCGGGATATCCGGTTACATGGTCTTTGCACACCTGAAATTCGTTGATTCCGTTTTGAACGCTAGTATGATTTTGGGCGGGATGGGTCCGGTGGATGTATTACCAAATGATGCCTCCAAGTATTTTGCCTCGGCATATGCACTTTTTAGCGGAGTTACTATCCTGAGTGTTGTTGGCGTTTTGTTTGCACCACTCCTGCATCGCATCATGCACCGGTATCACCTTGAAACGGATGAAGAGGAACAATCGGAGGAAAATCCAGATTCAAAAAAGGACAAAGACCATTAAATAAAGCCCATTGACCATTTTTTTATTTGAAGTATGATTTCAAATAGGTTTATTTGTCTCCGCATTTTTTTATACCCTTAATCATTTCATTTCATGAGTAAAAACCCAACCGTATTTTTTGATATTACTGCCGATGGTGAAAACGTGGGCAGAATTGTTTTTGAACTCTATGCTGATGTTGTTCCAAAGACAGCTGAAAATTTCCGCGCATTATGCACAGGTGAACCAGGATTCGGTTACAAGGGCTCGCCCTTCCACCGTATCATTCCGGAATTCATGTGCCAGGGTGGAGATTTCACGAATGGAAATGGCACCGGCGGTAAAAGTATTTACGGCAACAAATTCCCTGATGAAAATTTTACATTGAAGCATACTGAACCCGGACTCCTTTCCATGGCGAATGCAGGACCTAATACCAACGGATCCCAGTTTTTTATTACGACAATTTCATGCCCATGGCTCGATGGCAACCATACCGTTTTCGGAAAAGTAATCAAGGGAATGGAAGTCGTAAAACAGTTGGAGACCCTCGGTAGCAGAAGCGGTGCAACTTCTAAGAAAGTTGTAGTATCTGATTGCGGGGAACTGAAGGAAGGATAATTTCTTTTTCGTCCTCAATTGCCTCCAACTTTTTTATCCAGAAATTCTTTTAGTGAAGTGCCTGTGAGATAGGTCCATCCACCTTCAAAACTTTCTTTTGCAAAATCAGGTTTGTTTTGCGGGAAGGTTTCAAGTCCGGCATGTGTGAGTATTAATCGGGTTTGATCTCCATCAGAAAACAATTCAAAACTTACCAGCGAATTCCCCGGAATATTTTCATAACGCTAGCTGTAAGCCAGTTTCCTACCCTCAATTATCTCTGTTACTTTACAGTGATGAAGATATTTCTGTCCCTCCTTTCCTTCTCCATAAAACTGAAATTCAAATCCTGTTTCTGCTTTGAAATCTGCCAGGTCAAAATACCATTGCTTCATTTCATTGCGATCGGTGATGGCTTTCCAGACAGTTGCAACGGGCGCATTATATACTTTCTCAATGATTAGTGGTTTGCTCATGATCATCTCAGTTTAATTTTCCAAGGTATTCTTCCAGCCAGTCTACATTTTCTTTCAATACTGCCTTAATCATTAAGATTGAATGGCTGTTTTTGAAAATACTGCATTTAATTTTTCCAGGCTCTGACTCCAGCCTTCTTCCATTCCTTCGGCAGCCATCTCAAGTCCCTTATCGAGTTTGGTCAAAGTTGCATGGATGGTGAGTTTCGTTTTTCCATTCAATTCAATGAGTGTAACGGTATTCATTCCTTCAAGACCTGAAGATCCATCATCTTTTAAAAAAGCGCGGGAAGAGAATACCAGTTTTTCAGGAAAGTTGAGCTCATGAAAAATTCCCTCACACCAATGATTTGGAAATCCCAATTCAGGACTGTGCATGTTTATCTTCCATTTACCATTTACGCGGACATCCATTTCACACTCCTGATTGGTGAAACCATGCGGTCCCCACCATTGCATCATCATTTGAGGATCTGTAAATGCTTTGTAAACCAATTCGCGGGGAGCATTGATCGTCCTGGTGATTGTTACTTCCTTATTAATAAGGACATAAAATAGTATCATATTAAGAAATATTTATTATCTTTGC
>JBDTTM010000167.1:0-8622 GCA_039930605.1 Bacteroidota bacterium | reverse complement strand
AAAGTGTGGTGATGGAAAATTTATTTGGTGGAATCTACAAAGGCAAAAAGGTTTTCATCTCCGGAAACACGGGGTTTAAGGGTTCCTGGCTCGCTTTCTGGTTGCAAAAATTAGGTGCAAAAGTAACCGGGTATTCGCTTCCTGCAGCTACAAGTCCTTCTCACTTTCAAATACTGAATGCAGGATATGAAACGATTACCGGTGATATTCTGGATTTGAATAATCTCAAATCATCAATAGCACGCGTAAAACCGGATATTGTTTTTCACCTTGCTGCGCAATCGCTGGTACGCGAATCGTACCGCGATCCGGTTAAAACATATGAGACAAATGTAATCGGGACCTTGAATATTTTTGAATCCGCGAAAGCCAGCGGATCTACAAGCGCGATTGTAAATATTACGACCGATAAAGTTTATGACAATAAGGGAAATAGCAATGCATTTCGTGAAGGTGATGCGCTCGGAGGGCACGACATGTATAGCTCTTCAAAAGCCTGTTCTGAAATTCTTACTGAGTCGTATCGAAGATCTTTTCTCGACAAATCAGAAATGCTTCTTGCCAGTGCGCGGGCGGGCAACGTTATTGGTGGCGGTGATTGGAGTAATGATCGACTTATTCCTGATGCCATCAAGGCTGCTCATGAAAAAAGAAGGGTGGTAATTCGTTTTCCCGAATCTGTGCGCCCATGGCAACACGTACTGGAGCCGTTGACCGGATATTTATTGCTGGGAGAAAAATTATTGCAGGGTAAAAGAGAATTTGCTTCAGCATGGAATTTTGGTCCGCAGATTTCTGATTGTATTCCTGTTCAGGATGTCCTGGGTAAAGTCTCTGCGAATTGGGAGCTGGTGAAATGGGAAATCGACAAAAATGAAAACCCACATGAGGCACATTTACTCATTCTAGATTCGGCAATGGCGCACAAGGAATTACATTGGAGCCCGCTTTGGAATCTGGATCAGACCGTTTCAAAAACTGTTGAATGGTACAGGGAGTATTATGAAAATAACCATTTGTTGACAGAAACACAATTGTATGAATACGCGGGCTTACTAAAAAAATGAATTTCATTCGAACAGAAATTGAAGGTGTTTATCTTATCGAGCCGAATGTGTTGCACGATGACAGGGGAGAATTTTTCAGAACCTATGACGAAAAATTATTTTTCGATATGGGTTTTAAGAAGAAGTTTGTTCAGCATAATCATTCCAATAATTTTCGAAAAGGAACATGGCGTGGATTCCATTACCAGCTTCCACCTTATGCAGAAACCAAACTGATACAATGTGTAAGCGGGAAGGTTTATGACGTAGTCCTTGACATCAGGAAAGGATCGGGAACATTTTTGCAATGGCGAGGATTTGAACTTTCGGCTCTCAATAAATTGCAGGTGATAATTCCGGAGGGGTGTGCACATGGGTTCCTTACAATGGAAGATGATGCCGTCCTGGTATATCATCATACCCAATTCTATAATAAGGAGGCAGAAGCCGGAATCAGGTTTGATGATCCGATGATCAAATTTAAGATGGCGGCAGAGATGAATAAAATATCAATCCGCGACCAATCATATACTTTTCTCCAACCAGATTTTAAAGGCATCGACTTATGAACTGCAGGTTTTGTAATACGGGACTCACGCATGTGTTTGTTAATTTAAATGAGGCACCTCCTTCGAATTCTTTTTTATCAAAGGAAGATTTGCAAAATGCTGAAACATGGTATCCGCTTAAATTATTTGTATGTGAAAATTGTTTCCTTGTACAGGTAGCAGAATATAAGAAGGCAGCTGAAATTTTCAGCAATGACTATGTTTACTATTCTTCTTATTCTACAACCTGGCTGGCTCATGCAAAGCGCTATGCAGAAATGATGATTGAGCGATTTGGGTACAATTCCGGGTCACTAGTTGTGGAGATCGCTTCCAATGACGGATACCTGTTGCAATATTTTAATGAAAATAAAATTCCGGTACTGGGGATAGAGCCAACATTAAGTACTGCAAGCGTTGCCAGGGAAAAGGGGATTGAGAGCATCACTGAATTTTTCGGTGTGGGCCTGGCGAAGGAACTTGCTTCAAATAACAGGAAGGCAGATTTGCTTCTCGGAAATAATGTGCTTGCACATGTTCCGGACTTAAATGATTTCATCAGCGGCATGAAAATCATACTGAAACCGGAAGGGGTCATTACGATGGAGTTTCCCCACCTTCTACAACTTGTAAAGCATCACCAGTTTGACACCATTTACCAGGAGCATTTTTCATATTTATCATTCACCACTGTGCAGGCGGTTTTTAAAAAACACGGATTGGTTCTTTTTGATGTCGAAGAAATTTCAACCCATGGGGGATCGTTAAGAATATTTGCGAAGCACGAGGATGACATATCAAAAGATATATCAGGTAATGTTTCGAAGTTGCTGGAAAAGGAAAAGGCAGCAGGCATGACCGGACTTAATTATTATACCGGCTTCCAGGAAAAAGTGGAAACGATTAAAAATGATTTTCTAAACTTTCTGAAAGAGCAACAAGTAGCAGGAAAAAAAGTTGTTGCGTATGGTGCTGCAGCAAAGGGCAATACGCTTCTCAATTTCTGTGGTGTAAAAAATGACATCATTTCTTTCGTGGTTGATGCTTCTCCACATAAGCAAGGCAAATATTTGCCGGGCAGCCATATTCCGGTGGTAAACGAGCAGGAATTGTTGACGAGTCATCCGGATTTTATTTTAGTTTTACCGTGGAATATTAAAGATGAAATTATGCAGCAACTCAGTTATGTTCGTGACTGGAACTGCAGGTTTGTGATTGCCATACCTTCATTGCAGATTTTATGATTGCTGATAAAACAAAAAAAATTGCCATTACCAGGCCTTCGATCACCCAGCTCGAAATAGATTATGTAAATGATGCTATTTCGAACGGATGGGGCGAAAGGTGTTATGATTATATCAAGCGTTTTGAAAATGAATTTGCCGGTTACCTGGGTTCGAAACATGCACTTGCTACTTCCAGCTGCACAGGGGCAATTCACCTCGCATTGATGGCGCTCGGCGTGAAGGCTGGTGATGAAGTTATCATTCCTGATATAACCTGGATTGCTTCTGTAGAACCTGTTCTTTATATTGGTGCAAAGCCCGTATTTGTTGATGTACTTCCTGATAGCTGGTGTATTGATCCCAAAAAGATTGAAGCAGCGATTACGCCAAAAACGAAAGCGATTGTAGTGGTTCATCTTTATGGAAACATGGCGGAGATGGATGAAATCCTTGCCATAGCAAAAAAACATGGCTTAAAAATATTAGAAGATGCGGCGGAGGCCCTGGGTTCAACATACTACCAGAAAAAGGCGGGAAGTATTGGTGATGCAGGAGTGTTTTCATTTCACGGTACAAAAACTGTTTCAACCGGAGAAGGCGGGATGATGGTAACCAGCGATGATTCTGTGATCGAGCGGGCCCGCATTCTGAATGATCATGGACGTGATCCAAAAGTGGGAAAGACATTCTGGATGGCAGAATACGGTTACAAATATAAAATCTCCAACCTCCAGGCAGCGATGGGATGCGCACAGATTGAGCGTGTGGAGGAATTGGTTGAAAAGAAAAGGAAGATATTTTCCTGGTACAAGGATTTGTTCAGTGACACGAATAAGTTTCAGTTGAACCCGGAACCGGAATACATAAGGAACAGCGTTTGGATGCCAACAGTTATTTTCAATCACGATATTAATATTGACCGTGACGGGTTGATGAGCTACCTCAAGGAAAATGGAATTGACAGCCGTCCATTCTTTTATCCGCTCACTTCATTGCCATTATTTGAAGAGAAAAAAGAGAATATTGTCTCCTATGATTTATATGGCAGGGGGATCAATTTGCCAAGCCATCCGGGATTAGAATTTGAAGATATTGAGATTGTGTACCAGGCGGTAATAAAATATATCAACTGAGCAGTCGATGCGAATGAATGTATGCCGGAAGAATTTAAAATAGCCATTTTTGCAGACAATACCGTTGGGGAACAAGCCATCCGTTTCCTTTTAGAAAAATACAAAACTGACGTCCGCTTTATCGTATTGGCAGATGCAATTTCCCATGTTAAAGAAATTGCGATTCAAAATGGTTTTAATCCCGTTGATATTTTTACAAATGCAGCGTTGGCTTCTGAAGTTGTACAGACGCAATTCCGTTCTGAAAAAATTTCGCATATTATTCTTGCCTGGTGGCCTTTCATTATAAAGGAACCATGGCTGTCGATCCCATCAGCAGGAATTATCAACTTTCATCCCAGCCTCCTTCCCTATAACAGGGGTAAGAATTATAATTTCTGGACGCTTGTAGAAGATACCCCATTCGGAGTAAGTTTGCATTTCATTGATGAAAGTATCGATGGCGGAGATATTATTGCGCAGCGATCAATTTCAAAGACATGGGAAGATTCTGGTGAAACACTTTATAACAGGGCGCAGTCTGCGATGGTTGAATTGTTTATTGAAAGCTATCCTAAAATCAGAACAGGGGACTATGTCCGTATTAAACAGGATTTATCTAAAGGGTCTTTTCGCTATGCAAAGGACATGGAATCGGCAGCGAGGATTGACCTTGAAAAAAACTATAAAGCAAAAGATTTATTAAACCTGCTTCGTGCCAAAACGTTTCCTCCGCATCCGGCAGCCTGGTTTGAGGAAGATGGTGAAAGGTTTGAAGCCACAATAAAAATAATTAAGAAATGAATTCGTTCGAAGAAAGAAATAAGGAGATTATCAAAATTATGGGTGAGGATGACAATCTTCGTCAGAAGACCAGAGATTGGTTTTTGGAAGCATCCAAGCATGAATATTCCTATCATTTCAACTGGATGGGCAGGCCGATTATTCAATTTCCGCAGGACATTGTGGCGATGCAGGAAATTATATGGAAAATAAAACCCGATTTAATTTTTGAGACCGGCATTGCACATGGCGGTTCGCTTATTTTCAGTGCATCAATGCTGGAACTTATTGGTGGTGATGGGCAGGTGCTTGGTGTTGACATTGACATCAGGGACCATAACCGGATGGAGATTGAAAAACATTCGATGATGAAACGAATTACAATGATCCAGGGATCATCGATTGACAAAGAAGTGGCAAACCAGGTGTATGATTTTGCCCGGAATAAAAAAAATATTTTGGTTATTCTTGATTCGAATCATACCGGGGATCATGTGGAAAAGGAACTTGAGTTGTATGCGGAATTGGTTTCTCTGAATAGTTACCTCCTTGTTTATGACACGATTGTGGAGGACATGCCGCCTGATTTTGTAGTTGATCGTCCATGGGGGGTAGGCAACAATCCCAAGACCGCAGTCCATAAATTTTTGCAACAGAATAAAAATTTCATCATTGACAGGGAAATTCAGGATAAGCTGCAAATAACTGTTGCTCCTGACGGATATTTAAAGCGGATCAAGTAGATGAATAAATTCACTGTTATTGTCCCTACCCGCGAAAGGGCTGATACGCTTTTCCATACTTTGAGAACCTGTGTTGCCCAGGATTATGAGAATTTCACAATTCTCGTCAGTGACAATTGCAGCACGGACAATACCGAAGAAGTAGTCAGGAGTTTTAATGATAAACGTATCAGGTATATCAAAACACCCGGTCGTCTCAGCATGTCGGCGAATTGGGATTTCGCGCTTGATCATGTTACCGATGGTTATGTCAATTATATTGGAGATGACGACGGCATTATCTACAATTCGCTGACATTAATCAACCAGATGTTGGCAGAATACCCGGTGGACGCAATCACTTCAAAAGATATGGCAATTTATTTTTGGCCGGATTATGTTGAAGATGAAATAAAAGGTAACCTGATGATTTCCTTACGTCCAACTTTTAAATTAATGGACACGCAGGCATATTTTAAAAAATCATTTGATGCATGCAATTGTGTTCATCTTCCACAACTTTACCATGGTTATGTAAATGTTGAAAAGCTCCGTCAGCTTAAAGGAAATTCAAGGACATTTTTTAATGGTTCATCACCTGATATATATTCAGGTGTCGTTTTAGGGCATGCGTTAAAGAATCACATATTTTCTGACTACCCGTTAACAATTCATGGATTGTCTCATCACAGTATCGGTTCGTCAAATGCTTTCAGTCATATTAAAAAAAATCCGTCAGAAAAATTCTGGTCTGAGAATACTATTTCTTTTCATGAGAAACTTGAAAAGCATTCCTCGATAATTTTAATTTATGCGGATGCATTTTTATTAGCCAGGAATTATTTCAAGGATATGCCCGAGGTTGACATCAAAAATGTAATCAAGTTGGCATTAGACGATTCCGATGGTTTTGAAAATATCACGAAACGTGATTCCCTCATTGAGGTGTTATCCGGGATAGCAGCTAAAAATAATCTGGAAAATTATTTCAGGGACATACTTGCAAAAAAAAGTCCTGTTAAAAAACAAGCTGTACCAAGGTCCGGCTATGGCTTTAATCCCATTAATGAAATGATGACGGTTAATACAACAGATATCGGATTGAAGAATGTGTATGATGCTTTTGAATTTTGCAAAAATACACTTCCTATAAAAGCCTACTCTCAGTATGACCGCCCACTTAACGAACCGATCTTGGAATATTTCAAAAGAGGAATAATGATGTTATCTAAGAAAATTGTTAAATCATGAATATCTCACAACATGATTTCCAATATTCTTTAGTGCCTATGAATTTATAAGTTAGATTCTAATTTGAATGAATGCACCCATTGCCTTGTTTGTTTATAACCGCCCGGAACATTCACGCATAGTGCTTGATTTCCTGGCAAAAAATGAACTGGCTGGTGAGTCAAAGCTTTATATTTTCGCCGATGGTCCTAAAAAAAATGCATCTGAAAATGACCTGAAAAATATTGCTGCTGTTCGTAAATTAATCCGCTCAAAAAAGTGGTGTCAGGAAGTTCATATTGTTGAGGAACCTCAAAATAAGGGAGTCGATTCCAGCATCACAACTGCATTGATAGAATTCGTGAACCGACATGACAAATTGATCGTTCTTGAAGACGACATTGTAACCTCAAAATATTTTCTCACTTATATGAACCAAAGCCTGGTGAAATATGAAATGGAGGAGGAGGTAATGGCAATCAGCGGTTATATGTTCCCGGTGAAGGGGAAACTCCCGGAAACTTTTTTTCTTCATACCGGTGGCGGATGGGGATGGGGAACCTGGAAGCGGGCATGGAATCAATTTAATCCCGACTCAAAATCCCTGATTGATCAATTGAAAAAGAAAAACCTGGTACGAAGATTTAACTTTGACAATACCTCAAATTTTTTTGGAATGCTGAAGGGGCACCAGGAGGAAACCATTGTTGAGTGGGATGCATGCTGGTATGCAACTATTTTTTTGAAAAACAGGTTTACGCTTTACCCGCATAAATCATTTACCCGGAATATCGGCATGGATGGATCAGGTACTAATTATGTTGGTAGTGAGAAGGAAACTCATATTGATGTGAACGCTTTTAATTCATGGGCAGAAGAAAAAAATTCTCCGAAGTTTACAGACAGGATCGAATTGAGCAAACATGCACAGGATGCCCTGACTGCCTATTTCAGAAAATTGAACAGTACTTCTGTAATGTCTAAAATAAAACATGAGATGAGTAAAAATATTTTTACCCGCTGATGGCAACCCTTATTTGGATAACAGGACTTGCCGGTTCCGGCAAATCAACGCTGGCAAAGGAAGTCTATGCTCAATTGAAGGCACAGCATTCCAACAGCGTTTTGCTTGATGGGGATCATTTTCGTGAAATTATTGGAAACGATTTAGGTTATGATAATGAAAGCAGGCTGATCAACGCATGGCGTATTGCGAGGATGTGTAGATTTCTGTGTGGCCAGGAAATTCATGTGGTGTGTGCAACCATGTCATTGTATAAAGAGATTCATAGCTTTAACAGATCCAATACCTCTGGCTACTTAGAAGTATTTATGGATACCAACATGGATGAACTCATCAGTCGCGATCAAAAAAATCTTTATTCACGGGCATTGAAAGGGGAATTAAAAAATGTGATCGGTGTCGACCTGGATTTTGACAGGCCCATACATGCAGAGCTGATACTTAAAAATTTGCAGATGGAAGATATTATGTTACGGGCAACTGAGATTTTAGAAACATGTTCGCTCATATAAAAAGAAAAAAATGAAACAAGGAGACTTTACAACGCTTGCAAAAAGCTATGTGCATCGCACGGGGTACTCAGAAACAGTGCTGAAATATGTAGCGGATCATATCGGGGGAGGATCAAATTCATTAGACGTTGCTGAAGTAGGAGCGGGTACCGGTAAACTTACTGAAAACCTCCTAAACATGGGATTCAAGGTAACTGCAGTGGAGCCGAATGATGCCATGAGAGAAGAAGGAAAACAATACACATCAGGAAAAAATGTTGAGGTATCCTCTGTAAATTTAGCGCCACCGGCATAGTAAATCGCTTTGCCGGAAGCACCCACTGCGTGCCGCGAAAGTTCGCTCGGCAGCGATGTGCCGGTGCTCCAACCGGAAATAGAACCGGAGCCATCGGGCGTCGCAACGTAAACGGAGTTGCGCG
>JBDTTM010000166.1:0-8653 GCA_039930605.1 Bacteroidota bacterium | reverse complement strand
TGGTGACTATTGCAAGGGTGTCCACCTCTTCCCATTCCGAACAGAGAAGTTAAGCCCCTTTGCGCAGATGGTACTTGTGTAACAGCTGGGAGAGTATGTCGTTGCCGTAAATTATTAAAGCTCCACTAGAAATAGTGGGGCTTTTTTTATGTTCTAAACTTATGTCCCCCGAAGGAGCTTCGCCCCTCGGGATCAGATATTCGTAAGGAGCGTCTTCTTGCTGTCGTATTGCTTTAGCGAAACAGACGTTGATTCAATGGCTGGCGGGGTTGCCGAAAATTATTCATAGGTCGTTCATTCATTTTTGCGATTGTTTTATCTGAAGATTATTTTTTTCCTCATCAATTATTTAATCATTCGCATGTTCATTTTTTTACCTTCGTGCCCTCAAAAAAAAATAAAACTATGTACTCAAAAGCATTTTCAATTTTATCAATCCTTTGCCTTTCGGCTCTCATCGCATGTAACGGACAAAAGGGAAACTCAAAACTGGATTTGAAAACAAAAGCAGATTCAGTTGCTTACGCAATCGGAACAAGTATCGGTGCCAGCATGAAAAAAGATGGACTGGATTCTCTCAACCTGGACATTTTAAAGAAAGGTCTGATGACAGCAATGCAAGGCGACAGTATGCTGATCGATCAAACGCAGGCACAGGCAGTTATCCAGGGATACCTGCAGGACAGACAAAAAGTAAAAGCCGACGCAAATATTGCCATCGGAAAAAAATACATGGATGAGAACAGGACCAAGCCTGGAGTAAAAGAAACGCCGGATGGAATGCAATACCAGGTTATGAAAGAAGGTACCGGTCCGATGCCAACAGCAACAGATACGGTAATCGTTCATTATCACGGAACCAATATAGACGGGTCTGTTTTTGACAGTTCGGTTGAAAAAGGTAAACCGGCTGAGTTTGCTGTAACAGGCCAGGTTATTAAAGGATGGGAAGAAGCATTGATGATGATGAAAGTCGGCAGTAAATGGAGATTGGTTATTCCTCCAGCTCTTGCATGGGGCGATCGCGCTGCAGGACCGAAAATTGCAGCCAACTCAACTGTAATATTTGAAGTTGAACTTCTTTCTATAAAAGGAAAATAATTTTCTAAAGAATATTTTTGAAAAAAGCTGGTCAGCAATGATCAGCTTTTTTTATTTTGTTACCAGCACCAGGTCATCAGATTCTACCATTGTACCTTCTTTGAGCGAAACTACAGAGACAGCTAAATCCTTTGGCGCTGTAATCGTAGTTTCCATTTTCATTGCTTCAATGGTAAACAAGGGCGTATTCTTTTTAACCGTTTCTCCCTGCTTTACGAAAATTTTCGATAGCCTGCCCTGTAACGGTGCTCCCAATTGATTCTCGCCTGCCGCTTTAATATTCTGAACTTTTTTTACAGCAGCTTTTTTGTCCACGACTTCAATCTGCCGCGTCTGACCGTTGAGCCGGAAATAAACACTTCGCCTTCCTTCGTCATCAATATGACTGCCAACATAAAGCAAGCGGATTAACAATGTTTTGCCCTCACCGATGTTGACCAGTATTTCTTCATTGGATTTCATCCCATAGAAAAATGCAGGAGTCGGAATCATACTTACATCACCATGCTTTGTTTTGAACTGGTAGTATTCATCGAATACTTTCGGGTAAAATTTATAAGAGAGAAAATCAAGAAACGACTGGTAGTTGTCATACTTTTTTTGAAATTCTTCAAACTCTTTCAGGAAATCAATCGGCGAGAGGTGTGCATTGGGCAAATCTGTATATGGTTTCTCATCTTTCAGAATAAGTTTTTGCAATTCTTTCGGAAATCCTCCTGGCGGCTGACCGAGATCTCCCTTGAACATACTTTTCACACTCTCCGGGAAAGAAAGCGATTCGCCTTTTGCAAGGATGTCTGACTTAGAAAGGTTTTGTGTGACCATAAACATGGCCATATCACCAACGACTTTTGAGGATGGAGTAACTTTAACGATATCGCCGAAAAGTTCATTCACCTCCTCGTACGACTTTTTGATATCATCCATCCTTTCACCAAGGCCCATTGAGATTGCCTGTGGTTTTAAGTTGGAATATTGTCCGCCGGGAATTTCATGTTTGTAGACTTCAGCTGTTCCTGCCATTAACCCGCTCTCAAATGGATAATAATACGCACGTACGTCTTCCCAATAATTGCTGAAAGCATTCAGGGAGTCGATATTAAAATCAACCTCATGTTTTGTATTCCGCAGCGCTTCCACCAGCGTATTGAAGTTGGGCTGGGAGGTAAGTCCGCTGAGAGAACTCAACGCAACATCCACAACATTAACGCCGGACTCGATGGCTTTCATATACGTAGCAAGCTGAATTCCGGAAGTATCATGTGTGTGAAGGTGAATCGGAATTTTAATTTTCTTCTTTAATTCTGTGATGAGTAATTCTGCTGCATAAGGTTTGAGCAACCCTGCCATATCTTTGATCGCAAGAATATGGGCGCCTGCATTTTCAAGTTGCTTTGCCAGATCCAGATAGTATTGAAGCGAAAATTTTTTCCGCTTGGGATCCATGATGTCCCCGGTGTAACAAATGCATGCTTCCGCAATTCCTCCTGTAGTATTCCTGACAGCATTGATGCTCACCTCCATGCTTTTTACCCAATTCAGAGAATCAAAAATGCGGAATACATCCACTCCGTTTTCAAAACTTTTCTCAATAAATTTTTCTACAAGGTTATCAGGATAAGAAGTGTAGCCCACTGCATTGGATCCGCGGATCAGCATTTGTAAGAGGATATTCGGAACTGCAGTGCGTAACATTTGCAGGCGCTTCCAGGGATCTTCGTGAAGGAAACGGAGGGCAACGTCAAATGTAGCACCGCCCCAGACTTCCATTGAAAACATTTGTGGGTGATGGTGCGCAAAACTTTCTGCCACGCGGATCATGTCAACTGAACGCACGCGTGTGGCAAGCAGCGACTGGTGTGCATCGCGCAAGGTGCAATCCGTAAACTGGACTTTCTTTTGCTCCTTCAGCCAGGTTGTAAATTTTTCAGCGCCTAAATTATCAAGTAATTGTTTGGTACCTGTCATTGGTGGCTTGTCATTATTCCAGGCTGGCACCTTGGCAACATTGAACGTGCGCGAAAGATCCGGTTTATTCACATCACTGTTTCCATTTACAAGCACATCTGCCATGTAAGAAAGGATTTTTGTTCCTCGATCCTGCTTTATTTTCACATCAAAAAGGTCAGGATGCTTTTCAATGAAGCGAACAGTTACTTCACCTCTTTCAAAAACCGGGTGATGAATCACATTTTCCAGGAATGAAATATTGGTTTTCACACCACGGATCCGGAATTCTACCAAAGCCCTGTGTAATCGTGCGATGGCGCCTTTCAGCGTGCGGCCTTTTGCAGTAATCTTTACCAGCATCGAATCAAAGAAAGGGGAGACCTTCACACCCTGGTATGAACTTCCTTCGTCAAGACGGATTCCATAACCACCCGCATGCCGGTAAGCTATGATCGTTCCGTAATCGGGTTTAAAATTATTTTGTGGATCTTCAGTAGTGATGCGGCATTGGATTGCAAAACCGTTGCATTGCAATGATTCCTGGCTTTGAATATCGATGCCTGGAGATCCGAGCTTTTCTCCATCAGCAATTAATATTTGTGACCGGACGAGGTCAATGCCGGTTATTTCTTCAGTCACAGTATGCTCCACCTGTATCCTAGGATTTACTTCTATGAAGTAAACATTTTCATCTTTGTCGACAAGGAATTCGGCAGTGCCGGCGCAATCATAATTTACAGTCCTTGCAATCTTAAGCGCGTAATCATAAAGTTTGTTTTTGGTTTCCTGCCTGAGGTTGGGAGCGGGCGCAATCTCCACTACCTTTTGGAACCTTCGCTGCACGCTGCAGTCACGTTCGAAAAGGTGAACAATATTCCCATGCTGATCGCCCAGGATTTGTACCTCAATGTGTTTCGGATCATCAATAAATTTTTCGATGAAGATGGTGTCGTCACCAAAAGCATTTCCTGCTTCGCGCTTGGCTTCTGTAAAAGTTTTTTCCAGTTCGTCTTCTTTGTGAATCACGCGCATGCCGCGGCCGCCGCCACCAGCGCTTGCCTTAAAGATGACAGGAAATCCGATTCTTTTGGCTTCACTCAGCGCTTTCTCCGGAGAGGAGAGCTTTTCTTTATTGTCTTCAATGACAGGAACGCCACAAGAACGGGCAACATCTTTCGAGCGGACTTTGTCTCCAAGTGCATCCATTGCTTCTGCAGATGGCCCGATGAAAATGATTCCTTCTTCCTTGCAGCGCCTTACAAAATTTACATTTTCTGAGAGGAATCCATAACCGGGATGAATGGCATTAATTTTATGTGCTTTTGCAGTCCGGATAATTTCTTCAATGTCAAGATAAGGTTTCAACGGATCATCGTTCTTTCCGATCTGGTAGGCTTCATCAGCTTTGAAGCGATGCAATGAGTAGCGGTCTTCATATGTGAATATTGCAACCGTGCGGATGCCGAGTTCAGATGCAGCCCGCAATACCCGAATGGCGATTTCTCCGCGATTGGCGACCAACAGTTTTCTTATTTTATTCATTGATCTGAACTCTTTTAAGTTTCGATCAAAGATGAATAAAGATGCGTGCAGTATTGGGCAAGGACAAATGATTTTTTAACAGAAAAGTGTGAATGGTATAACCCGGATGAATAGGGTTTGTACATCAGTAATTTCTGCTGCAGGAATTCGCAAATCAAAATCACAAAATATCCAGTAAGCAGCATTTTTCTGTGAATGAATCTGGTAGAATTTATCTTCTGTGTAATAAAATTCCTCAGCTAAAATTTCTCACTACTTCTGCCAGAAATTCCTTAACCGCATGCCAGTCAACCGGCTTCAATATGACAGGTTCCAGGCTGTACTCAGCATCATCAAAATAGGTCAGGCTCATGAGAACCTGGAGCTGATTGAGGTCGGGATATTTTTGATTCATGAATGAGAAAATTTCTGGTAGAGAGAATTCCTGGAGGATGAAGTAAATATCATAAAAGTCTTTTTTCGTTCCACGGGATGCAATTGCCGATAGTTTCATTGCAGCAATGTCTTCGATTGCAAAAATGGAGATACCGTCGACCTTCTTAATTGGTTTGCATTTTTTATATTGGAGACTCAAAAAACCAGTCCTTATTTCCCTGATAAATAAGTTCAGGGAGTTTTCTGACTGGGTTAAAATATTAACCGGGGAGAGCAAAGATCTGAGTTTTGCAAGGAGCTTTGTTTCATCGAATGGTCTCTCAGAAAAAAAATCAAGGTCAACTGAGATGCGATGCCCTAAATGCAGTGCCAGCGATGTGCCGCCGACAAGCGAAAAGTCTTTGATTTCATCAAGAGAAGAAAGTTCCCTTAATAGTTCCAGTGTTGCCTGATGGACGGCTCTGTATTGTAACATCGAAATTGGTTACGTGGTATTTCAAAAAAGGAGCTGCAAAAACTCAATACTTTTTTGTTGAGGTACCTCCTTTTAAATATTTCGTTACGGATGATATCATGTCCGTAATTGTTCATGATTTCTCGCCAGTCGTTGAGATCACCATAATGTAAAACCCGTTCAATGACATCTCCACGTTGCTTTTGCCAGTCGATGGTATCGAAATTTGTATCCCAGAAGATCCTCCGGTTGAGTTGCATGGCGCGTAAAGTTAAAAGAATCAGTCGAAGTTGTTTTTTTTGTCAGGATTTCATTTCAACAAGTGCAATGCTTCTTCGGTGCCCTCTTTTGGCAGCTTACAAAATTTGTCCTCACAAACATAGATGAAGGTTTTATTTTCGGAAGTCCTGTTTTCAAGCAATGCTAATTTGGTTTTCCCATTCACTGTTCCTGCCAAAATTTTATTTGGAATATAATGATTACTAAGTTCTTTTCTTCTTTCATCAGCATCTTTTCCCGCAATTGCAATTTCGTAAAATGGGAAAACATTCCACATCATCAACTCACACCAGTTACTATACGATGAGCCATAGCGCGCCATTTCATTTTTTACATTGTGTAACATCGTTTTCGAAATTTCTAAATACCTGTTGTCATCAAAGAATTTTCCCAATAAAAATAATGCTTTCGCCATGGATGAATTGGAAGCTGGCGTAACATTGTCATGAATTTCTTTTTTGCGGGCTATCAATTCAGGATCGAGATTGGAGGTGAAGAAAAACATGCCGGTTTGTTCATCAAAGAAATGCGCGAGTGCGAAATCAGCAAATTGCCGTGCATCATCAAGATATTTTTCTTCGAATGTTGCTTCATAGAGTTTCGTCATCGCTTCAATGAAAAATGAATAATCTTCAAGGTACCCATTAATGGATGATTTTTCATTTTTATAATTGTGATTTAGTCCGCCATCTTCCCGTTTAATCTTGGTAAGGATCAGGTTTGTATTTTTGATTGCTGCATCAAGGAATTTTTTCTCGCCGAATGCTTCATATGCATCGCAATATCCTTTTATCATCAATGCATTCCAGGATGTAAGTTGTTTGTTATCGAGCCCCGGACGAATTCTTTTGTCTCTCGCCTTAAGCAATTTCAATTTTGAGTCTTCAAGAACTTGATTCAATTGTGAAAGTGACATACTATTCCTGCTAGCAATTGCTTCATCTTCATCTTTTCTCAGAAGAATATAATTTTCGTGCTCCCAATACCCTGTTACATTTACGTTGAAGTAATCAGCAAAAATATCGAAGCTTTCACCAAGAATATTTATCAATTCCTCCTTGCTCCAGACATAGAATTTACCTTCCACGCCTTCACTGTCTGCATCCAATGCCGAATAAAATCCGCCCTCGTCAGAAGTCATTTCACGTTCGATGAATTCCAATGTTTCATAAACTACCTGTTTGTATAATTCCTTTTTTGTGATTTGATAAGCATGTGAATAAAGTGAAACCAATTGTGCATTGTCGTAAAGCATCTTCTCGAAATGCGGAACTTTCCAAAGCGTATCAGTAGAATATCTTGAAAAGCCACCACCGATTTGGTCATAAATTCCACCGAAAGCCATTTTGTCAAGTGTGAGCAAAACATAGTCTTTCAATGAATCATCTTTTTCAGCAACAGCATAATGCAACAGGAATTCGTAATTATTCGGCATTGGAAATTTAGGTGCACGGTTGGGACCGCCTTCTTCATAGTCAAAATGTTTTTTCCAATTCTCTACAATAGGTTTCATCTCATCTTTCGAAAAACTAATTTCATTTTTATTCAATGAAACAAGCTCCATACTCCGGATACCTTGAGTCAATTCTTCGCCGTATTCCTCCGCCTTAGCAGGATTCTGAGCATAAAAATTGTGCAGTTGATTCAAAACATTCTGCCATTGAGCATTCGGAAAATAGGTTCCGCCAAAAATTGGTTTTCCATTTGGCAGACAAAAACAATTCAATGGCCATCCACCTTGGCCGGTCATCAATTGCACAGCACTCATATATACGTGGTCCACATCAGGACGTTCTTCACGGTCTACTTTGATGCAGACAAAATGATCGTTCATCAATTTCGCAGCAATTGTATCTTCAAAAGTTTCATGCTCCATCACATGGCACCAATGGCAACTTGAATAGCCGACTGATACAAGCACGAGTTTGTTTTCCTTTTTAGCTTTCTTCCATGCTGCTTCATTCCAGGCCTTCCATTCGACAGGATTATGCGCATGCTGCAGCAGGTAAGGGCTTGTTTCATGAATAAGACTGTTGGTGAACTTTTTTTCCATTTGGTAAATTTACTACGATTGCCCGAATTCGTCCTGTTCTCATTCAATTGATCTGCAGTACCTTTGAATAAGTTTTCGGAATCATTTAAACTTTTAATTTCAATTTTATGAAAACAAGAATTACTTTCAGTTTGGTGCTTCTCATTTCTTTCACATTCATATGTGACTTGAAGCTAAGTGCGCAAAATCCTGCATGGATGAATTTTACCAATGGAGATGTAATCACTGACATTGCTGATTATGGAAATATCCTTTATATCGCAACCTCGGGCGGATTGGTAAAATACAATAAGGTAACTACACAGACTGAGTTCTTTAATAAAGGGAATTCTGGGTTGCCACGGAATGAAATATCAGAAATTGATATCGAAGCGAATGGAGATTTGTGGATCATCACTGAAGCCGGTTTGAGCAAATATGATGGCAGCAACTGGACATTGTATGATACAATCAATTCCAATTTGCCCAATCAATTCATCTATGATATTTCCATAGACCAAAATGGGGTCAAATGGATTGCAAGTTACATGGGATTAATTTCTTTCGATGGAACAGTATGGGCTATTTACGATACCTCCAATTCAAATATCAGCAGCCAGTTTACTTCGCGGGTATTTATTTCTCCGACAGGAGAGAAATGGATTTGTACAAGCAATGGAATGGAACGTTTCGATGGAAACAGTTGGATACTGTATGATTACAATGTTGCACCTTTTTCCTTTTACAATACTACTGACATGGTTTTCAAAAACAATGAAGTATATGTGGCCACACATGGTGATTTCAGCCAGGGAGAAGGTTTGGTAAAGTTTGATGGAAGCGTGTGGACAAGTTACACGACTGTAAATTCCGGGCTTCCTTATGAAAGGGTAGAATGTTTGGCTTTAGACACATCAGGA
>JBDTTM010000165.1:0-8658 GCA_039930605.1 Bacteroidota bacterium | reverse complement strand
ATATTGTTTATTATTTTTTGCAAACTGGCTATTGCCTATTGCCAACTGTCTATTGTCTATTGCCTACTTTCCCAACCGTCCACTTCGGGACATAATGCGCAGCCAACGTGACTAGTCCCAATACAAAGAATACCACCGCATATGGTCTTGTAGAATCATTGTAAAAAAACTCTCCGATCATCCACACACTATTTGCGCAAAGCCAGAAAACGACAGCGAGGTTGTGAATGAATTCTTCTCTCACTTTTCGGGTTCTTAGCGTAAGAAAAACTGCGACAGAAATAGTCGGAATGATCATACATACTCCCAGTACACGGTAGTCCTGTACCCAACATGTATCTTTGATCAGCCATAATAAGATGTGGAGGTTTTCGGTGGCGCGAAGGCGTGGTGTAGTCATGGTGATGAATTTTGTGAGGCGAATATATAAAGGACGGGGTAATTGCCTGCAGGGGGAGGGAGATTAAGTGATTAGGTGATTAGGTGATTAGGTGATTGGGAACAGCCCCCTACCGTTAATCGACTATTTATGAAATCGACCACTCAACTTCTAAACAAATCAACAAAATCAACCAAGCAACGTTTATCAATTCAAACTACCTTTGCAACCAACTAAACTTTCTTAATGAAGAACTTAATTCTTATTTTCATTCTGTCCTTTGCATTTTTAACTTCTTTCGCTCAAACCGACACAAACCTTATTCATATCAACGGCAGGGTGTATGATCCGCTTACTTCCAAACCGGATCTCAATAACTTCATGATCGTGGACATGGAAACCCAACATGGTTTCTATGGAAAAGCAGATGGCTCTTTCAGCATTGACATCAACAAAAATGACACATTGGTAATTGCAGTTATCGGCTATGATTTTGTAAAATATTGTTACAGGGATTCCGTTCCGAAGCCGCGTTACGATCTCCTTGTCCGCCTGAAACGAAAGGAGGTTCAGCTTCCCGAAGTTCACATTATTGCGCCACGTGACCTCGAAGCCATTGAACGCGACATACAAAAACTTGGATATAACAAGCACGATTATGAAATCAGTGGCATCAATGCATTGGAAAGTCCGATTACATTTTTGTATGAAGAATTCAGCCGCTTTGAACAACTGCGCAGGAGAAATGCGCAGATCGTAAATAATGACAAGCGCAGAAACCTTTTGAAGGAATTGCTCTCCCGCTATGTCGCAGATGATATCATCAGCTTGTCCAATGATGAGTTTGAACATTTCATCGATTTCTGTGACGTGACTGAATCGTATATGAAAACTGCTTCTCAATATGATTTCATGGTTTATATCAAGCGCAAGTTTGAACTTTTTGAAGCGATGAATGATTACTACAGGCCGGGAAGAAAAATCCGGTAAAAAGTTGATTTGGTGATTGGGCAACTTGCAACAGTCAAAAACCCACAACTTGAAGTTCATTCTTCGTACTATCAACCAATCAACTCAATGAACCAATCAACTATCTTTGCTTGATGAAAATACGCTGTTACAAATTATTCATATTGCTAGTCGCATTTGCGCTCACGACTACAGGTTGCAAAAAGGAAAAGGCAGAAGATTATGATACACAATCTTCACAGGACAATGCACAGGCAGAAGGTATTTTGAATGACATGAATGAAATTGCTGACCAGGCAATATCAGATGGATATCTCAGCACGCACCGTGATGGAGGAAGCGGAAACTGGCTGACTGCTTGCGGAACTATTACAACGAATATTGATTCCCTCACCGGCGCAGGAACTGCCAACATTGATTTCGGTGGACATTTTTGCCAGGGATATGATGCAAAATTCCGTAAAGGTTTGATCTCGGTGAGTTTTAACGGCCCATATAACAATCAAGGTACGGTCATTACCATTTCGGCTTTAGACTATTTTGTAGGTTATGACTCAACCTATGCAACAAAAGTAAATGGCCGGCGCACCGTAACAAATAACGGACTTAATAATGCAGGACATTTAAATTATTCAATTGTTGCCAATGCGATTTTCGTAAACTACCTCAGCCAGCAAATGATCTGGAACAGCAGCCGCAACAGGGAATGGATTGCAGGTGATACAACTGCAACCCGATTTGATGATGAATACCTCATTACCGGAAATGCCAACGGGACAAGTTTTGCCGGAGTGAATTTTTCTGCAAATGTTACACAGGCATTGCACATAAAATTCCCGTGCCGCTGGATTGTAGAAGGTAAATTTACGCTTACACCGGAAGGCAAACCGGATCGCATCCTTGACTATGGAAACGGCGCATGTGATGGAGATGCGACGGTAACCATTGGAGATAAAGTCTACCAGGTAACATTAAGATAAATATTGCTTCCAGAATTAGTTTATGCCACCAATGTATATTCTCAAAGTGAAAGGCACAGCAAAAATTCCGGACTATATTCAATTGCGTGGAGATGATTTTACGTTGCTTGCGTATTTCCGCGTGGACCGACCTGAAAAAGCGTTGACGAAAGCGGGTTTGGCAGAGAAGATGGAGAAAATAATTCAGGCGATCACAGATTTGCCTTATGGGAAAATGCAGAAACTGGAGATTTAGTTGATTGGTTGAATAGTTAATTAGTTGATAGGTTAGCAGCCAAAAAAAATACAGGAATGTCAGATTCGATTGTAAAACTTACGGGATTAAATATTTACCAGTCCAAAAACCTTGTGTTAAGTGGAGTGAATCTCCAGATTGACAAAGGCGAATTTGTATATCTCATTGGCAAAACAGGAAGCGGAAAAAGTTCGCTGTTAAAAATGATTTACGGTGATGTGGTATTAATAGAAGGTGAAGGAAATGTTGCAGGTTTTTCCCTCAACCACATGAAGAAAAAACAGGTTCCTTACCTGAGGAGAAAACTGGGAATCGTATTCCAGGATTTTCAATTACTTACCGACAGGAGCGTAAACGAGAATTTATTGTTCGTACTGAAAGCAACGGGTTGGAAGAACCAGTCAGAAATGCTGAAACGGGTGAACGAAGTCTTAGATAAAGTACACCTCACTACCAAAGGATTTAAAATGCCGCATGAACTAAGTGGCGGGGAACAACAGCGTGTGGTGATTGCGCGCGCATTGCTCAATGATCCGGAACTGATTCTCGCCGATGAGCCCACAGGGAACCTCGATCCGGAAACCTCAGACAGCATCATGCGTTTACTTTTTGAAATCAGTAATTCAGGCAGAGCGGTGTTGATGGCAACACATAATTATTCGCTGATGGTAAAATTTCCGGCAAGAACTATTAAATGTGATAATGGAAAATTAATTGGCTCTCCGGCTCCCGAATTGGTTTCAGGAGGAGCGTAATTGTTACCTTGTAGTTAGGGTAAGGAAAATAAAAAATAAACACATAGTCACATAGAGTTGTCTTTACATTTTTATTGCAGCTTATTTTTATCCAGCTTTCTATCTTACTTATGGGCCTATGTGTTAAAGGCTGTTACGCACTGTGATTGCATTGGCTGTTAATTCAAATTGATCAACTACCAAATAATACTTTCAACAGCTTCTTCGCATTCTCTTCATTAGAAAAATCACGTAATAAAATTTCTTCGCGTTTTTTTCGTTCGCGTTCTGTAAATTCCTTTTCAAAAACAGAGTTTACTTTTTCTTTCATCGCCTCTGGAGAATTCGCAATGATGCAAAGCGATTCCAATCCCGTATTTTCAACCATTGGCAGATTGACAATACAAAATCGTCCTGCAAAAAGAGCAGAGAGCAATTTCAACTTAATCCCTGTTGATTGAAATGTCGGCAGGATGTTACACTGCGCATCCGCAATGTATTCCTGGATCTGGTCCGGAGATAAATCATTGTGCAATGCTACATTTGATTTCATACGCACGGCCTTTTGCAGTTCGTCTGAAGGTTTGCTTCCGGCAATAATCAACTGCTGACCGAGGTCGTCAAAAACTTTATTGACAAGGAAAAGTGCGGCTTCATTGTTCTCGCCCACAGAAAGATTGCCGTGGTAGAACGCATATTCTCCCTTCCCGGGTTTGCATGTAACACTTTCATGAGGATGAAAGGCAGTGATATAACTCACATGCGGGTACTTCGAAGAAAAATAACGGGTATCATTTGGCGATATGGCTAAAATGGCCGAAGCATTTTTTAATACCGGTTCATATTTCAATAACTTTCCGGCTTCATTGTAAAAGTAATAACGCTTGAAAATATTTCCTTCCACCTTTGCCAGGTTCTCATAATAGTCATGTTCCACATTGTGTGTGCGCACAAACATTTTCCGTTTTGCAAAATCAGGATCCCCTAACAGGCGAGTCGAATGCAATCCTTCCATCAAAATGGGAAAATTATTTTTCTGAAGATTTTTTTTTAACTCCTCTGAATCGCGGCTCAGCACTATATATGGATAGGTATTAAAGAGCTGGCTCTTCGCAGTCTTCCTTGAATAATAATGAATAGTTGCACATATATTTTTGAGTTCCGCTGCATCCTTTCGGCCATATTCAAAACAATGCAAATGCACTTTTACACCCAGCCGGTGAAGCGCCTTGATTTTATAAAAAACGTCAATCACACCACCATAGTCCGGTGGGTAAGGAACATCGAAAGAAATAAGGTTTAAATTTTTCTCAGCGGAGGTCACGGAAAATCTGCAGCAGCTTTTGTTCTTCTTTTTCCCAGCATAATTCTGCGGCCGCAAGTTTCAGATTTTCTTTCCACGAGTCAAATCTTTTTTCATCGGAAAGCATTTCTTTTATCCGATCAGCCAAATAAACCGGATTATGTTGCTCCGCAATCATCCCAATTTGATAATCCTCTACTATTTTTCTCAGTTCCACGAGGTTAGAGGAAAGTACGGGCAGGCCGGCATGGATGTAATCGAAAATTTTATTAGGCAATGAATAGCGATAATTGATATTTGTATCCTTATCAAGCGATAAGCCAATGTCAGCAACCTCTGTATAAGCGCGCAATTCATCAAATGGAAGCTTGGGAATAAACCTTACTTTATCTTCAACCTTTAGCTGAACAGTTATTTCCTTTAGCCTGCCAATTACGTCTCCACTTCCAATAAATAGCAGTAAACAATTATCAAGGTATTGCATGGCCTGAACGGCTTCTTCCCCTCCCCTGTCAATGTTGATACCGGCTCCCTGGAAAAGTAGAATTTTTTTATCATCAGGCAAATTCAATTCTGCTCGCGTCTTTTTTACAACAGATTTTACAGTAACCGGAACATTCCTGATGACGTCAACTTCATTACCATATTCGTCCCTATATAGCTTTGCGATGGATTCATTTACAGTCCATGTATGTTTCAATGTCGGATAAATCCATTGCTCAATCAGCTTCCAGGTTTTTTGAATATTCGGACGATTCGCAAGTTCAGGCACTTCTGTAAAATATTCATGCGCATCATAATACAATTGCGCTCCTTTTATCTTCGAAACCAGGTAGTTAGGAAGTAACGTATCCAGGTCATTGCTCACCACCACATCAACCTGGTGAAATAGCAAATAGAAGAACAACCTCAGGTTATAAGCAGCATAGAATAGTGCTCCTTTTTCCCACCACAATTTAAACCGGACAGTTTTATATTGACGGGATATATCAAGGCTTTCCTTTTTTTTACGTCCGACAACAATTACCTCATGCCCTTTGTTGAAAAGAGTTGTGGCGGTGCGGTGGACCCGTTGGTCGGTAACTAAATCACTGACAACAGAAATGATGATTCGCATGGCTTATTAATGGGCAATTAACTGAAAATTATGTGCAATAACGCGCATTTAAATACTTTATTGTTCAGCGCAGAATGCCTATTTTTGTTAAAGAAAGAAGTCCGGAATCCTGGTGACTTTCATCATATTTGCCAAACCCTAACCTATTATTTTTGACCTGAATTATGAGTCCATTAAATTTGTCAGAAGAGGAACTGGAAAAGAAATTTCATGACCGCATCGAACGAGGTGAAGTTATTGAACCAAAGGATTGGATGCCTGAGCGCTACCGCAAGCAATTAATCCGGATGATGAGCCAGCATGCACATAGTGAAGTGGTTGGGATGTTGCCCGAAGGAAACTGGATAACGCGTGCACCGAGCCTGAGACGCAAAGCTGTGTTGCTTGCCAAAGTGCAGGATGAAGCGGGACATGGACTTTATATTTATTGCGGAACGGAAACGCTTGGTATTTCGAGAGAAGAAATGCTGGATGGTTTTCTCACAGGCAAGGCAAAATATTCTTCCATTTTTAACTACCCGACATTGAGCTGGGCCGACATGGGAGCCATCGGCTGGCTGGTTGATGGTGCTGCAATTGTAAACCAGACTGTACTTGCAAAATGTTCGTATGGACCTTACTCAAGAGCGATGGTCCGGATTTGCAAAGAAGAAAATTTTCACCACAAGCAGGGATATGAAATCCTCGCTACATTGATGAAAGGAACAAACGAACAAAAGGAAATGGCACAGGATGCAATAAACCGTTTCTGGTGGCCGTCATTGATGATGTTTGGTCCGAGTGATAAAGACTCGCCGAACAGTGGCGACTTGTTGAAATGGAAAGTGAAACTGTTTTCAAATGATGAATTACGCCAGCGTTTCATTGACCGCACGATTCCGCAAGCAGAAAACATTGGTCTTACCATTCCTGATCCAAATTTGAAATGGAATGAAGAGCGCCAGCATTATGATTTTGGCGAAATCAACTGGGAAGAATTTTACAATGTCATTAATGGACGGGGACCCTGCAACAAGCAACGGATGAAACAAAGACGCGATGCACATATCAATGGTGAATGGGTCCGTGCTGCTGCCATTGCGCATGAAGAAAAAAAGAAATCAACGAAAGTTGCTGCCTGATATAAAACATACTTACAGGAAAGATTGAAAATTATGACTACCGATACCCAATGGCCGTTGTGGGAAGTTTTCACCCAAAAAAAACCGGGTGCTCCTCACGAACATGCAGGAAGCGTGCATGCGGTTGACAGAGAAATGGCATTGCAAAATGCACGTGATGTTTATGCAAGGAGAAATGAAGGCATCAGTTTGTGGGTCGTTCCTACAGATGCAATTACTGCAAGTACACCTGAAGACATGGGATCATTCTTTGATCCTGCAAATGACAAGGCATATCGACATCCGAATTTTTTTAAAACACCTGGAGTGAAGCTATAGTAGCAGTCGTAAGCGGAAGTCGGAAGTATACGGACTAACTGCAGCCACCGCTGGCAACAGATTCACAAAATGGAAAACAAAAAATAATTAATAGAATACACACTGCGGGTGGCAGGATTTAACTGCCGCTTCCGACTTCCACTTTAATAGTATGGTACAAAATAATAAACTCCTGGAATACTGCCTTCGACTTGCCGATACCTCCCTCATTCTCGGCCAGCGGCTAGGTGAATGGTGTGGTCATGGACCTATCCTGGAAGAAGATATTGCCATGACCAACATTTCACTGGATTGCATCGGGCAGGCACGCGGATTTTATGGTTATGCAGCACAACTTGAAGGTCTGGGAAAAACAGAAGATGATTATGCATATCTCCGCGATGAGCGCGAGTTTATGAACCTGCTGATTGTTGAACAACCGAATGGAGATTTTGGTCAAACCATGTTGCGGCAATTTCTCGTAAGTGCATTTCAATTTTACTTATATGAAGCGTTGAAGAATTCTGCCGACAATACGATTGCAGCTCTCGCAGAAAAGTCATTGAAAGAAGTAACCTATCACCTGCGACATTCGACCTCATGGGTAATCCGGCTTGGTGACGGAACAGAAGATAGCAAACGCAGAATGGAGGGCGCTATCGATTCACTTTGGATGTACACGGGTGACATGTTCGACAAGGATACCATAGAAGAAACATTGTTAAAAGATTCTATTGCTGCGGATACAAAAAAAATAAAACCACTTTGGGAAAACAAAGTACGTGAAGTTTTTTCAGAAGCGTCTTTGAATGTTCCTGAAAATATCTTTATGATGAGTGGAAGCAGGTTGGGAAAGCACACAGAAAATCTTGGATTTATTTTGGCAGAAATGCAGTCACTACACCGGGCACATCCCGGAGCAGAATGGTGATGAAAATGCACGATGAACGATGAACAATTCACGATTCACAATGCACAATTCACAATGAACGATATACGATTCACGATGCACGATGCACGATGAAAAATGTGCAATGAACTGAATTATATTCACGTTTGAAATTTTCGATACATAAAAGCAATGGTCTTGGTTGATTCTCACATTTCAAATCTAAAATCTCTTATCTCAGAAATTCCCGATCCGGAAGTTCCTGTGATTACGATTGCTGAGTTGGGAATATTGAGAGAAGTAATAGAAGAAAATGGAAAAATCATCGTTACAATAACTCCTACCTATAGTGGTTGTCCGGCGATGAAGGCAATCGAAAACGAAATTGCCGATATACTGAAGGCAAATTCTGTAAGCGGGTTTGAGATCAAATACACCTTCTCCCCTGCATGGACTACTGATTGGCTCAGCGATAGCGCAAAAGAAAAACTCAGGGTATATGGTATTGCTCCTCCCGAAAAATCTTCTTCAGATAAAACGGTTTTATTTATGCAGCAGAAAACCAAATCATGCCCACGTTGCAGTTCAACAAATACTGAAATGATTTCTGCATTCGGCTCTACTGCATGCAAGG
>JBDTTM010000164.1:0-8681 GCA_039930605.1 Bacteroidota bacterium | reverse complement strand
TTTACTCAATAAAAAACCACTTCGAAAAATTTCAACTAAGAAATAGACATCACCTAACTTGAATGTGAATATGATTAGAAAAATAATTTTTTCCTTCGGATTGGGATTGATGATGATTGTCTTCGGTTTTCTTCTTCATAATATAGATATGCAATCATTCCTTATTCAATTCATAAAAAATAAATTAGACGTATCTCTAGATGAACATTTCCGCAGCATCGGCTTTTCCTACCTTTCCACCTTCCTTCTATTTTCCGGAGTCGTAACCTTCCTTTATTTTTTGGTCTTAAAAAATAAATTTACAGAATTTCATTTCTATGTTGCGTCCTTTTGCCTGCTGGTATTCCATTATTGCTGTTACCTGTTTGTAAATGCCAGAAACTATCCTGTATATGATGACCAGGGAGCGATATTGGAGTTCCTGTTGAACTACAGCAATACATCAACTGTAAATGAAAAAATATGCCTGATCATTGCGCCATACAATGAGAGTATTATTATTTTTCCAAAACTCTTCGTCTTGGGCTGGCTGAAAATAGCCGGATCTATTAACTTCAGAACCCTCATTCTCTTTAACGGTCTCCTGCTCTTATTCCTGCAACTATTTCTTTTTGCAAAGATGATGACCAAAGAAACTTCCCGATTTTTATTTTTTGTGTTGAGTCTTTTCATTTTTCAATTTCAATTTTATGATGATGCATTTTGGGCGACATCGGGATTGTGCTATTACGGCTCGTTCATTTTTACTGCCCTCGCGTTCTATTTTTTACATCGCGGAAAAAACTTTCCTGCATTGACCTTTGCAATCGTATCCGCATTTACTTTTGGAAATGGCTGGGGTTCATTTTTTATCTGCATCGCTTTCCTCCTTCTTGAAAAAAGATTCCGGGAACTAATGATGTGGATTCCTGCCTTCATTCTTGTTTCAATAATTTTTTTTATGCTCAGGTTAGACTTTCATCCGCTATCGACAGCAAACTGGAATCTGCTTGATAATATACTGTTCATCCTCATTTTTATCGGATCAGCATTCCAGTTTTTTTATTCACCGGTTATCCCCATCATAGCCGGGACGTTCATCATTTCTGCATTTATTTTTCTAGCGATCAAAAAGCAATACAAAACCTATCCTGTTCATTTCCTGTTGTTGGCTTTTATTATTTTTTCAGCAATTGCAGCATCTCCTCTCCGAAGTGGAATGGAACCGAATGGACTTTACGGCCTGCACGTGAGGTACGGCATTTTTTCAATCCTCGCTTTTACGCTGACTGTTTATCTTCTCTCGGCATACAACGGATTTGAAAAAAAATATAAAAACTATTTGATTGCATCTGCATTTATTTACAATGCATTGACAGGCATTTTCTTTTATCCCGAGGCTGAAATCAGGAGAGAAAAAATACAGTCAATGATGGTTGGTATTAAGGAGAATAAATTTGATGTAGGGTATTCTACTTTTCGGGAAGATGATGTTGAAATTCTGTTAAAAGAATCTATACGTAAAGGCATCTATAAGCCTCATTAATTCAGATCATACTGTAATGGATTGGTAGTGGGTCAGTTTAATTTCCTTTTTGCAAACAGGCTTTTAAATAATCTCGCAAAGTCGCAAAGGCCGCAAAGCCGAGAAGAATCTCAAGAAAAGGGGTAATAACTTTGCGCTCTTTGTGACTTTGCGCGACACAAAACGATTGCATTTTACGCAAAGAAAAACATAGTCGAAAATGACCCACTACCGATGTTTCAGGTTCTGTTTCTAAAACAAATTTCATTGTTACTTTTACCGCCTTCAAAAATGAAATCATGACCACACATAATCACCTCCACAGTGCCGATGGTTCAGCACATCATCACCATCCGCATCACCATGAACAGCATTTCATGGAAAACGATTTTGTACGTGATGTCGTAATCGGTATGAGTGACGGACTTACGGTTCCATTTGCGCTTGCGGCGGGACTCAGTTCTGTTGCTGTGGGCAACCACATCATTCTCACCGCAGGTATGGCTGAAATCATTGCCGGATCAATAGCCATGGGATTGGGCGGATACATGGCAGGTAAAACGGAAGTGGAACACTATGACAGTGAATTGAAGAGGGAATACCGGGAGATCAAGGAATTCTATGATGTAGAAATAAAAGAATGCAAGGATATTTTTGCCAGCTACGGCCTGAGTGAGGAGAACCAGCACAACCTGGTAATGGAACTGGCAAAGAATGATGACAAGTGGGTTGACTTCATGATGAAGTTTGAGCTTGGACTGGATAAGCCCGACATTAACCGTGCAAGGCAAAGTGCAAGAAATATCGGAGTCGCTTATATTGTAGGTGGTGTTGTTCCGCTATCTGCATATCTTTTCACCGATACTCCCCAATCCGGACTTATTTTTTCCAGCATCATAACGATGTTTTGCCTGATGATTTTTGGATATTATAAAAGTAAGGTAACAGATCAGCCCCCGCTGCGTGGTGCATTCCGGACGATGTTGATCGGGTTGCTGGCAGCCGGCGCAGCGTTTTTAGTTGCGAAATTATTCGGCGCTTACGTTTCCTGAGAAGAAAATAAATCTAAACACATAGCACATAGAAAAACTTATGTGCATTTCTATGTGCTATGTGTTTAACGGTTTTCTCATACCGTTGTGTTTAACAGCCTTTCAACACATAGGAACCTTGGACACATAGAAATACACACATAGGTTTTACCTGATTTTCTATGTGGACTATGTGGTTAAGAGGCTGTTGTTAGAGAGTCTATGCAATCTGTGACCGGATGATATTCAAAGCACCACCTGCCTTAAACCATTCAATCTGATTTTCATTATAAGTGTGGTTCACTTTGATCTCATCAGAGCTTACGTCAGCATGATGTAACACAACGGTGAGTTGTCTCCCGGGTTCAAAACTCTGCAAACCTAAAATATCAATTGAATCATCCTCCCGCACTTTTTCGTAGTCTACTTTGTCAGCAAAAGTGATCGCCAACATTCCCTGCTTCTTGAGATTGGTTTCGTGTATCCGTGCAAAAGATTTTACCAGGATAGCTCTTACGCCGAGGTGACGCGGTTCCATGGCAGCATGTTCCCTGGAAGATCCTTCGCCATAATTTTCATCCCCGACAACAATACTTCCTACGTGTGCTTCTTTGTATGCGCGCTGAACTTTCGGAACTGCATCATAGGCACCGGTGAGTTGATTTTTTACTGAATCGGTTTTGTCATTGAATGCATTGAGTGCACCGATGAGCATGTTGTTGGAAATATTGTCGAGATGCCCACGGAATTTCAGCCATGGACCTGCCATAGAAATGTGGTCTGTGGTGCACTTTCC
This sequence comes from Bacteroidota bacterium, assembly GCA_039930605.1. Lineage (GTDB taxonomy): Bacteria > Bacteroidota > Bacteroidia > AKYH767-A > 2013-40CM-41-45 > JAPLDB01. The sequence goes on along the minus strand of JBDTTM010000164.1, from coordinate 5,350 downwards.
TTTTGCTTTGATAAGGAGTTTCAATCCTTTCAGGTCTATGCCTTCCCAGGCAGAAAACGGAGCAAGCAACTGCAGGCGTTCTGATGTTGGAGAAACCATTACCTTGATATTGCTGCCGTCTTTAGCCGGTTCCTGGTAGCCTGCATCTTTCACAGCAAAACCTTTCAGCGGCATCTCAATTCCCTGTGGCTCTTTTAATTTTATTTTTTCTCCTTTGCTATTGGTTAGAAAATCTGTTAGCGGGTTGAAGCACAGATCTCCTGCAATGGCAAGTGCTGTAACGATTTCCGGAGATGCAACAAAGGCATGTGTGTTCGGATTGCCGTCATTTCGTTTTGCAAAATTCCTGTTGAAAGAAGTGATGATGGAATTTTTTCTTGACGGATCACTTGTATGCCGCGCCCATTGTCCAATACATGGTCCGCAAGCATTTGCAAGCACGACTCCACCCATACTTTCAAAGATGCCAAGGTAGCCATCACGTTCAACCGTGTATCTTACCTGCTCTGAACCGGGGGTAACTGTATATTCTGATTTCGCTTTCAATCCTGCATCCACAGCTTGTTTAGCAACAGAAGCGGCGCGCGTGATATCTTCATAAGATGAATTGGTGCAGGATCCGATGAGTCCGACTTCCAATATTGAAGGCCAGCCATTTTCTTTTACTGCGGCAGCGAACTTTGAAACCGGCCATGCGAGATCGGGTGTAAAAGGACCGTTGATGTGCGGCTCCAGTTCTGAAAGATTGATTTCAATTACTTCATCAAAATACTTTTCAGGATTCTCATACACTTCTTTGTCACCGCGGAGATGTTCAGCAACCTTATCAGCTTCTGCGGCTACGTCAGAACGATCAGTTCCCTGCAGGTATTCAGCCATTTTTTTATCGTAACAGAAAATGGAAGTCGTAGCCCCGATTTCAGCACCCATATTACAAATGGTACCTTTTCCTGTACAAGAGAGTGATTCAGCACCTTCACCGAAGTACTCCAGAATTTTATCTGTTCCTCCTTTTACTGTCAATATTCCTGATACTTTCAGAATCACATCTTTCGCAGAAGTCCAGCCACTCAATCGGCCTGTCAATTTCACACCAATCAGTTTCGGGAATTTAAGTTCCCATGGAAGTCCGGCCATTACATCACATGCATCAGCACCACCAACACCTATGGCAATCATTCCAAGTCCACCGGCATTTACCGTGTGTGAATCTGTACCGATCATCATTCCTCCGGGGAAGGCATACTGTTCCAAAATCACCTGGTGAATAATACCTGCACCCGGTTTCCAAAACCCAATACCATATTTACTGGAGACGGAAGAAAGAAAATCGTAGACTTCTTTATTTTTATCAAGGGCAATATTCAGGTCTTCCTTTGCACCTTCTTTGGCCTGGATGAGGTGATCACAATGCACCGTACTTGGCACGGCAACTTTTGCACGCCCCGCCTGCATAAACTGAAGCAATGCCATTTGTGCAGTGGCGTCCTGCATCCCGACGCGGTCAGGATTAAATTCAACGTATGAGACCCCGCGGCTATAAGGCTTTCCGGGTAAAGCTTCTGTTAAGTGTGAGTAGAGAATCTTCTCTGTAAGGGTGAGTGGACGATTGGTAAGCTTGCGTGCTGATCCAATCCGGGCAGACAGGTTCTGATAAACCTGCTTTATCATGTCTATATCGAATGCCATAGCTGAAATTTGAATTTGCCGCGAATTTACGAAACAAAGCCAACTTTGTTTACATACCGAATATTGCAGAAATACTGTAAGTGTAAGATTTTCGGGGTTTTTGGGTCATTCCACTTCATCATAAGTCTATTTTTGAACCACTAAGCATACAACGATGTTTGAAGAAGACTACGATGAACCCAGGTACAGTGAAGAACACAGGTTTTTTGCTACAGCATTTCTAGTACTACAAATCGGGATCATAATATTCCTTGTATGGTATTTCTTTAAGCACATGTGAAAACTGATCATTACAATTCATACAAAAAAAAATTACCAATGGAAGAAGTAAACTATTCCCCGGAAGAGTCAAAGGAAGGATTTACAAGAACCGTCATTATCAGGAGCGAGGCAATTCTTAATATGGTTGGCGTAATACTTTTCTATGTTGTGGTATTCGTGGCCTTCAGTGTATTTTCGAATTAGCCACGCTTGTCAAAAGTAACTTCGAAAATACTTCCCAGCGGTTGATTGCCTGATACAGTAATTTTTCCGAAGTGATTCCTGGCAATATGTTGGGCGAGAAATAATCCCAACCCTGTTCCCTTTGCATTCCTTGTTTCTTCATTTCCTGTGCGGTAAAATTTGGTGAAAATTTTCTGCCTCTCATCAGCGGCAATTCCTCTTCCAAAGTCCGCAACGGTCAATAATATTTTCTCCCCTGACTTTTTAAGTTCTGCATTAATATCCTTATCCGGCGGCGAATATTTTAAGGCATTCTCAATTAAGTTATTCAGTAATAGTGTAAGCGCAAGTTTGTCGCCATGAATGATAATATCATCTTCAATTTTTGTCCTGATACGTTGATGAAAATCAGGGAGTGAATTGTATTTCTGTGCAATGAGCCGGACAAGTGCACTGAAGTTGAGCGGTTCCTTATTAAACGAATAACCCTTGTGGTCAATCATATTTGCAAGGAGTGTGTTCTCTACCAAAGTATCAAGCCGTTCGGTGTCAGCAATTGCTTTTGCGATGAAAGATTGCTCCTTTTCTTTTTCAAGCTGATGCTTTTGAATTGTCTGCAGGTACAATTTGATAGAAGCAAGCGGGGACTTAAATTCATGTGTGATGCTGAGCAAAAAATTCTTTTGCAGTCGTGCCAGTTCCATTTCCTTCCGTATAGATCGCACCGTCTGGAATGTAACCCATGAAAGCAATGAGAGGAATACAAGTCCTTCACCTGCAATCATCAGGTAACGGGAATGAAGCCTGTCAACCAGTTTTTGTTTCTCCTTTTCTCCTTCATCAGCCTGGTATTTCAACTTTACCAGTTCAATGCGGTGCTCATAAACTTCGTTATTCAGGTTGATGAGTAAATAACTCCACCACGCAAACTGGAGCATGATGTAAATAACAAGTACAGCGAAGATTCGGACTGATTTCATGCTGTGAAATTAGCATTCAAAATTCAACATGCAGACAAAGACATAAAGCTATGCTGCTCCCCTTTGCCGGTATTGTAAACCAGGATTTTTCTGATTGGTTTCCGGACCGGCTCGCTTTTAAAAAAGTGTGCTGGAATTTTCTGCGATTCAAAAAATTGGTTGGCTAACCAGAGTGCCAAAGCGGTTGTGGTTGGATGTTCCCCTGTAAAATGTTTGTAACGCAATCCTGTAATATCATCCGGTAAAATTTTTTTACATGCATTGTAAAATGGCTGAACACGGGCATCCCCATTTTCTCCTGCAAGCCAGGTATCATGCGGCCCATTTTTTTCAAGAAAAATTTTCAATTGAAAAGCAACCTCATCAGGATCCTTCGTGTGCAGCATACCAATTGCTTTCACTTCCATGAATGCCCCTGCTTTCTCATTGTTCACTATAAACAAGGCAGACCCTTCACCTGCAATACTTCCATCGGTATCTGAATCATATAGATCAACGCCAGTTATTTTATCTTTTTTGTACCAGCCACCGAGTCGTTCCAGGTTATAATTGTAACTTGATACTTCATCAACACCGCCAAGGAGATAGGTTGCATCCTGGTTCTCTTTCAACATCATCATTGCATCAAGCATTGCATTTTCAAAAGCCAGTTCGCGGTGAACGTGTGTGATGTTGAAGCCCTTATTGCTGATGGTAAGTCCAACCTGCGCAGCGATGGCATTCGGGGTGCTTTGTACAAAATTGGTTGGTGTAAGACGACCCTCTTCGTATTCGATAATCTGATTCAGGAATTTTATGCAATCTTCCATTCCACCATTGGCGCTCCCGATGATGATGCCATCCAGTTTATCAATATTGCTGACAATCGGCAATGCTGCACCCACACCAATGCGCACTGCTTTTCCCATCCTTCGTAAAATATTGAGTGGAATGCCTTCATACTTAGGCTCCATCACTTTCAGAATATTCTGATCCGGAATTATGAGTGTATCCAGGTCAATGGTGCCGAATGTACGTTGTGGGGATATGCAAGATGACTGGTGAATAAACATAAACTCAGGCTTTTGAAAAAATCAGAGAGGTACAGTTGCCACCAAACCCGAAGGAATTGGTCATCACGTGATCCAGGTTTATTTTTTGTGTTTCTAATACAGGAATGAGACCTGTACTTTCAATCGGGTTGATAAAATTCAGGCTGGGAAATACTTCTCCATGTTTCAATGCAAGAATGCTGAAGACTGCTTCCACAGCTGCTGACGCCCCGAGTGTGTGGCCGATTTTCGATTTTGATGATGCAAATGGCGGGACTTTTTCAAAAATACGCATCATTGCACGGCTTTCCACTTCGTCATTATTCTCAGTACCTGTTCCATGTGTGTTTACAAACCCGATTGCTGATTGCGATAAGGAAGCTTTATCCAAAGCACCTTTCATGGCCCGGTATGGACCTTCCCCGTTGTCGCTCAATGAGGAAGGATGAAATGCGTCATTTGAATTGCAATAGCCGGCGACATAGCAATAAGGATTCCTGCCCTGAAGGTCTTCCTCACGTTCCAATACCAGGAAAGCGGCGCCTTCACCCAGGTTTAAGCCATTACGCTCCCGGTCAAAAGGTCTGCAAAATCCAGGTGACAGAATCCCAAGAGAATTAAATCCATTGATGGTAAATTTTGCAAGTGAATCAACGCCTCCGACAATGGCTCGCTTTGCAAATCCATTTTGGATCAGTTGTGTTCCATACATGATGGCATTGGCAGATGATGAACATGCTGTATTGATTGTATTTGTAATTCCTTTTATGCCGTATCGTTCGCGCAAAAACAAAAACACTGAAGCACAATCATACGAAGCCATGTAAACAGAGAAGTTAGTCTCACTTTTTGCATCGTGGTACAATTCATCTGTGTGACACATTCCGCCAACTGTATTGGCGCCTATCAAGGCAGTCTCGTAAGAAGAAATCTGTGATGGATTCAGGCGGCTGTCCCTGATGGCTTCATCCAACGCATGCAATGCGAGAAGGGAAGTACGGGTTGCGCCGGCATCACGGACGTTGAACTGTTCTTTTAATTTTGAGTTTTCAATTTTCACTTCACCAAAGCGTAGTGATCCGGCATATTTTGATTGGACGAGGTCGGCATTTGCTATTCCACAAATGCTCTTCACAAGCGCATCATGGTTAGATAAAACAGAATTGCCTAAAGCCGAAACAACGCCTAAACCGGTAACAACAACGC
>JBDTTM010000163.1:0-8706 GCA_039930605.1 Bacteroidota bacterium | reverse complement strand
CAACATCCGAAGATGGTTGACATTTTGCTCACTGCTGTTCACCCGAAATTACAGGCGCAGGGAGTCCCGGCAATTCTCATTACAGAGATGCAGCAAATCATGTTGAAGGCTGGCGCAAAGTATGCGGAGACGACAGGGATTATTGAAACGAATCAGAAAGCTATTCAGGTGTGGAAGAATTACGAGCACATTCAACACAAGCGGAAAAGGTGCTATCGAAAAGCACTGTAGGTTCTGTTGCTTTTGTATGAAATAGGACAAGACAATTTTTGCCACTAACGCGTACTGTGTTTTTTCATTTTTGTCACTTTTTTTAGAAAAAAGTAACCAATAAATCAAGCGTTACCAAGGCAAATTTGCTGGGTAACGCTCTGTTTCTGATTCGCAGAAATTGGGAGGCTTTGAAGGTTACGGGCTGAATCAGTTCAAAAGGTGAAAATGTAGCCGATCCCCACTACATAATCGGTGACAGGATCATTCACATTTCTATCCTGTTGAAGAATGTAATACAAATCAATTGCATGGACCCTGTTGAATTCATAGGAGACACCGGCTGTATAACGCATCTTATCAATGATGCCTCCCCCTTTATCCGGAGTTGAGATCATATAAAATAATTCTGTTGCCAGGTAAGGTGTATATTTTTTATCCAGGTCAAATTTGGCAGTAATTTTATTCCTGCTGTACCATGCGGAGATTGAACCTATGTCACTTGAATAAATATCCTGCTGTTGTGCCTGCAGTCGGGAGCGAAGTATTAACAGAACTTTGGAGAGCTTCGTTTTGTAACTCAGGTCACAATAAAAACGATGGCGCTTGCTATAATATGTTTCCTGAGCGCTGTTTATAAAACGATAACATACTCCAACCTTGAATCTTTTCGACAGGGAATATTCAACGCCTGCATCTGTAAAATACTGGGCGATGGAGCCGGCATTCTGGTTAAATCGAAATTGCTCTTCTAATGTAGCTGAAAGTTTCTGCGTGAATTTATGACTGACTGCTACGCTGGACCAGATTCCGAAATCGTTTTGTTGGGCGTGAGAGGGAGAAGAAAAGAAAAGAAAAAGAAGAATAAGAAAATAGTCAGCAATGCGCATCCCGATAGCTATCGGGAGGCAGTTGGCAAAGAAGGACTTTCCTTTAAGATTATTCCTACAGGTTTGAACTCCATGCCGGTTTGCGTTCATCATTTTACTCTTGTCGGTGCCTGCTTATGAAGCGTATCCTCGTAATAATAAATTTTAATGTTGGCAACGTCACGGAGGAAGTCAACACGGTTCACTGAAAAACGGTGGATATCGAGGCCTGTCCTTTTGCGAAGGTCTTCCATTAACAGAAGGTGATTCTCAGGCTTAATCATATCAATATTCTCGTAAATAATATTTTTTGCCATTTCATTACGCACCAACCAGTTTCCATCAAGCGCATACGTGAATGCAATCAGGATAAAATCAATTACGATGAGTTCAAAATAAGTGCCTTTGCTTACAGCGGTTATCAATCCCATTGCAATTACGATGAATAGGTAGGTCATATCTTTTGTCGTAATTCCTTCTGTTCTGTAACGCAGCATGCTGAATACGGCAAAGAGTCCAAAAGCCGCACCCATACTCATGTCTACCTTGTTGAGGAGGTATGTAATGATAAAAATGATGATGTTAAACAGGAAAAAAGTAAAGAGGTAATCCTTCTTTCGGTAAATACGGAAATAAATAAATCGCACCAGCACAATCATACTGATCACGTCAATAAGCAATCGCCAGAAAAATTTGTCGCTCAGCTTATCGAACATTTCGAATGTCGAAAACATATCACTCATATTGAAAGTAGTTTATTAAGATAAAGTAGTGTGGGTTTAAAACGGTTCTTTTTTATTTCAGGATGCAGACTTATTACACCGAGGCAATATTTACTTATAGATTTCTCCCTGATATTATACTTTCTCATCAGCCCGATAAACGGACTTTTATCAAGAGAGGATCCCCGCTTCACTTCAGCAATCACCAACCCATCATACGTTTTTTGGGTTTTGTCGTCGATATATGTGAGATTAAGGTCGAGGGTCAAGCGTTCCTGGGTGGTCTTGCTTACGAAGGTATGCCTAGTATAGTTTACCCAAATCTGTGCTTTGTATTGCATCGGATCGTGTCCGCTGGTCTCCACGAGAAACTCTTTGGCTTTGCCTTCGAGCTCTTTTACGATTTCATGGTGTTTGATGCGGTTCTTAACAGTCCTACCTTTGTTACTCTTAAATTTTACTTCAAAAAAGTGCAGGTCACTTTCCACATATTTCCTTGAGCGGAATTTAAACCGGTTCTGCTTACCGTTGTGGTGCTGCAGGTAAAGAGTAAAATCCTCCGTATCGAAATAAAGTGTTTCGTAATTACTATACCGGTAATTGGCAACTTCAAGCACACGGTAATCCTTTTCCATATCCTGCAATATCAACGGCAGCTTGTCACTCCGGAACATGAACTTGGTATCTACCCTGTCCTGGAGTTTCACGCTGTCCATCTCCTTGAGGGTGATTGGATCAAAACTGTTCAGTATATTTTCGTAGGGGAGCAAGTCTTAGAATTCGTATGTGAATTTACGTACTGAGAGTAGGTTATTTTTCCCATCGTAGGTTCTGCGTTCAGTTTTCATTCCTTTATTATCATAGAGGTTCGTTACCTTTTTCGTTACGGCGCTGGAGGCATCAAGTGTTATTTCAGCAGTTCTATCCCCATTGGCATTGTAGGAAAACATATTCTTCTCTACCAGGGCACCGGCGCCATCATATTCGGCTTCCTCTATCTTATCGCCATTTGAATTATACTTTGTGGCTAACTTCTTTTTTATTTTTCCTTCACTGTTGTAATGAACCTCCTCTGTTTTATCACCGTCCTTGTTGTATTGATAGGTTTCGTGCAGCTTTACAATTCCACTGTCGTTGTAATTGATTTCTTCTATGAGGTTTCCGTCAGCATCATATTTATCATAGGTGTCTTTCAGCGTAATTTCTTTTCCGTCTCTAGTAAATGTTTTGTTAACGGTAACTGATTTTACTTTATTTTTCTTAATGTCTTTTTTGCTTTGAGAAAATGCACTGAAGCATAAAAGCAAACAGGCAAGAAGAAGGTATTTTGCTTTCGTTCCGAATTGCATGGTATCAGTTGAATTTGAAGATGACAATATCCTGAACGTTCACATTCGCACCATTTCCGGGAACATTTACATCGACAAAAACCGGAACTTTTGGAAGATTGAAATCAACCACACCAGTCTGTGCAACGCCGGTTGTATCAGGAGAATATGTGAAGATGCGATAATCACCAGCAGGCAATTGGTTAAAGTAGTATTCACCATTCCATGATGTTTTGTAATCATCAAAATAGGTTTGACTATTACTACCTGCAATAATATATACATCCTGATCGTGCACATAATAAGAGGTATCCATAAGTGAAAGTGTTGCATCCCAGTGTTGCAAAAGTATTTTCCCGTGAATGGATGATGATCCCTGTTTATTATTTTTCAGTATTGTAAGATCCGGAACTGTTACTGTTGATCCGTTTTTAGTGACTTCAACAGAAGCAAACATTGGAATTTTCGGTTTGTTTTCGTCTACGTACCCTGTGGCTGCAACGCCTGCTGTATCAGTTGTATAAGCGAAAATTTTATACGTTCCTTTTTGAAGGTATTTAAACTCGTATTCACCATTGAATGACGTTTTATAATCATTGTCGTAAGTGTCATGGTCACTGCCATAGATGATAAAAACGCCTTCATCAGGAGCAGTTGATTCAGAAAGGAGCGATTGAAAACTGTTGTCATATTTCCTAACGATTACCTTCCCTTTGATTGTAGAAGTACCACCTTCACCTTCATCTTTGGAGCATGATGCAAGAAAAAGGATACAAAAGGTGAATATGATAGTCGAAAAGTTTATTTTCATTTTCATAATATTTAAAATGAAATGCAAAGATGCCACATTTTTTTACGCGTTAGCTAAAGCCTACATTAAAGAGGCTGTTTAAAGTGAAAATATGAATACGGCAGATCGTCTAAAAAGTTGTTCTAACTGCAAGAAAAAACAGTTTCCGGAGGTTAATCGTTTTATAGTACTTTTAGCTTTCGAAATTAGAAAAGATGAATCATACTGAATGGGTTTCAAAATTTATTGAATTTTCAAAGCTTGATGAACTAACGGATGAAGACAGGAAATTAGTTGAAGAGGCCCGAAAAAGCGTTAACAGTGCCTATGCGCCATATTCCCGTTTTAATGTTGGTGCAGCTGTGCTGATGGAAAACGGCAAGGTCATCCTTGGCAACAACCAGGAAAATGCAAGTTATCCAATTGGAATGTGTGCGGAACGTGTTGCAGTTTTTGCTGCGGCAGCGAACAATCCGGGGGTGAGAATCAAAGCCATTGCGATTTCTGCCATGTCAAAACAATTTTTGATTGACAAGCCGGTTACTCCCTGTGGCGCCTGCCGGCAGGCAATTGCAGAATATGAGCACCGATACCAGCATCCGATCAGGTTAATTATGGTTGGGGAAAGCGGGAAAATTCTGGTTGCGGAGAGTATCAAACATTTTTTGCCTTACCAGTTTAATGGGGATGATTTGAAGGTGAAAACCTAAAATCCAGATGTGCAAATGAGTAAATATGAAAACCAATGTGCAGATGGGAACCGATTTGAAGATGTGCAAATTTGAAAATTTGAAGATGGGAAATCCTGATTTGAAGATGTGTTGATTTGAAAATGTGAAGATGAGAACCGATGTGAAGATGTGCAGATTTGAAAATGTGAAGATGGGAAATCCTGATTTGAAGATGTGTTGATTTGAAAATGTGAAGATGGGAGCCGATGTGAAGATGTGCAGATTTGAAAATGTGAGGATTTAATTAGAGTACAAATTTGAAAATGGAAACAACCAGTGGCCAGAAGCTAGTAGCCAGTAGCAAGAAGCCAGGAGCCAGTAACCAGTAACATGACAGCAGGACAATTATTTCTGGAGGAATCTATTAAAAGTTTTCGGGGATTGAAATCAAACGTTGAAAAAGCCATTGACCAGATCAGCGATACAGAGATGCATTGGGCACTCAATGAAGAATCGAACAGCATTGTGATTATAATGAAACACCTTGCAGGCAATATGATTTCACGCTGGACTGATTTCCTCACAACTGATGGTGAAAAGGAAAACCGCAACAGGGACGGAGAGTTTGAAGATGATTTAAAGACCCGTGATCAACTTATGGAATTCTGGAATAAAGGATGGAAAGTTTTCCTGGAAACATTGAATAGCCTGGCAGAGGATGATCTATTAAAAACTGTTTACATCCGGAAAGAACCGCATACCGTGATCCGCGCTATTCAAAGGCAGCTTGCACATTATGCTTATCACTGCGGGCAAATCGTGTATGTGGCGAAGCAGGTAAAAGGAAAAGATTTTAAAACACTTTCGATTGCAAGGGGTGAGTCTTCAAAATTTGTAACGGCTCCTCCACAGGCCAATTCGAATGTCTAAAGAATACCCAATAACCTTTCACATTAATGGTTACTAATGGGATTAGGTTGGCAATAAGCAATAACAGCCGTTCAATAAAAGGATATATTTGTCAGCTCAAGAAATTATATGGCGAAACTTAAATTCTCAAAAGAAATTTATTTAAAATGGTATGAGGATATGCTCCTCATGCGCAGGTTTGAAGAAAAGGCAGGTCAGTTGTATGGCCAGCAAAAAATAAAAGGGTTTTGCCATCTCTATATCGGCCAGGAGGCTTTGGTAGCAGGTGCGATGAGTGTTTTGAAACCGGATGATAATATGATCACTGCCTATCGCGACCATGCACATGCACTTGGAAAAGGTATTCCTGCAAGAGCTGTGATGGCCGAACTTTTTGCTAAATCTACAGGCTGCAGCAAAGGCAAAGGCGGAAGCATGCATATGTTTGATCATAGCAAACGATTCTTTGGCGGACATGGTATCGTGGGCGGTCAAATTCCTCTTGGTGCGGGAATCGGGTTTGCAGAAAAATACCTCGGAACAAAAAATGTAACGCTTTGCTACATGGGCGATGGTGCTGTGCGGCAGGGTGCATTTCATGAAACATTGAATATGGCGATGACCTGGAAAATTCCTGTGGTATTTATTATTGAGAATAATAATTATGCGATGGGGACTTCGGTAGAACGCACGAGTAATGTAACAGACCTGTATAAATTGGGACTGGCTTATGATATTCCTTCAGAACCTGTGGATGGGATGGTTGTAGAAGATGTTCATGTCGCAATCGAAAAAGCTGTAGTGCATGCACGTGCGGGCAACGGGCCTTCTCTCCTGGAAATGAATACGTACCGGTACAAAGGTCACTCGATGAGTGATCCTGCAAAGTACCGTACGAAAGAAGAAGTGGAACAGTACAAAGCAAAAGATCCTGTTGAAATGGTTTTGAAAACAATCCTTGACAACAAGATGGCGAAGCAGGAAGATATTGATGCTATCATAAAACGGGTTACTGAAGAAGTAGATGACTCGGTTAAATTTGCGGAGGAGTCACCTTATCCTGATCCATCTGAACTCTATAAAGATGTATATGTGCAAAGTGATTACCCGTATATAATAGAAAATTAAAATTAGAAATCGGAAATTAAGAATTAATAATTCAATTTTGGAATCAATTAATCCCTTCACAATGAAGCAAGACAATTTGATCCAGGATCGCACTTTTGATTTCGCAATAGAAATAATCGCACTTTATAAAAAACTACAGGAGCAAAAAGAGTTCGTACTATCGAAACAAGTGCTTCGTTCAGGAACAAGCATTGGTGCAAATGTTGAAGAAGCAATTGGTGGACATTCCAGGAAAGATTTTATCGCCAAGCTTGTAATTGCAAATAAGGAAGCAAGAGAAACCAGGTATTGGTTGCGACTTTTGCAAAGAAGCCAGCTCGTAAAAATGGATTATTCAAAACAAATTAATGAGGCAGAACAAATTCTGAATATACTGAATGCAATCATCAAGACTTCCAGACAAAATTCCGGTATTTTAGGTTTTTTATTATTTTCTGTATTTCCCATTAGTCTCTACATATTAACTCATCAAAATTCCTAATTTTTAATTTTTAATCTCTAATTTTAAATACAATGGCTGAAATAGTACGCATGCCCAAGATGAGCGATACAATGACAGAAGGAGTCATTGCAAAGTGGCATAAGAATGTAGGTGATAAAATTAAAACCGGTGAGCTGGTTGCAGAAATAGAAACTGATAAAGCCACCATGGAATTTGAATCCTACCAGGAAGGTGTGCTGCTCTACCGCGGCATTGAAGAAGGAAAGTCGGCCCCGGTGGATGGCATATTGGCCATTCTCGGAAAAGAAGGAGAAGACTACAAACCATTGCTGGAAGCTGAGCAAACAAAAGCACCGGGAGAAAAAGCTGAACCTGAACCAGAACCAGAAGCTGAAGCTGCACCTGCTGCAAAGTCAGAAAAAAAAGAACCCAAGGCGCCACCACAGTCACAGATGAAAGTTGTGGATGTCCCGAAGCCTGCGGTGAAAGCAGCTCCGGCTCCTCAGCCAGTGGTGAAATCTGGTTCCGGAACTTCCGATTCAAGGATGAAAGTATCTCCTCTGGCAAAAAAGCTTTCTACAGAAAAAGGAATTGATCTCAACGCAGTACAAGGAAGCGGAGACAACGGACGAATTGTAAAACGTGATATTGATTGGTACAAACCGGGAAATGTTGTTGCATCATCTTCATCTTCTGCGAAGGAAAAAAAGACCGAACAAATTCATTTGCCGGAATCGTTTATTACTGAAGAGTCCTATGATGAAGTGGCTGTTTCCCAGATGCGCAAGACCATTGCAAAGAGGCTGGCAGAAAGCAAATTTACTGCTCCGCATTTTTATCTCACCATTGAGATTGACATGGACAATGCCATCAGCACACGGGAGAGTATTAATTCAGCAACAGGATCAAAAATTTCGTACAATGATTTAGTGATCAAAGCAGCTGCTTTTGCTTTGCGTGTTCACCCCAAAGTAAATTCATCCTGGCTGGGAGATATTATCCGCATCAATCACCATGTGAATATTGGTGTTGCTGTTGCTGTTGAGGAAGGTTTGCTTGTTCCGGTGATCCGCTTTGCTGACAGCAAAACCCTTGGTGAAATAAATTCCGAAGTAAAAACACTTGCACAGAAAGCAAAGGAGAAAAAACTGCAGCCTGCGGAATGGGAAGGAAACACGTTTACGATTTCAAACCTTGGCATGTACGGAATTGAAGAATTCACTGCGATTATCAATCCGCCTGATGCATGTATCCTTGCAGTGGGCGGCATTATGCAGGTACCCGTTGTTAAAAATGGCGCCATCGTGCCCGGCAACAGGATGAAGGTTACGCTCAGCTGCGATCACCGCGTGGTAGATGGAGCAACAGGATCAGAATTTTTAAGAACGTTCAAAGGATTGATGGAGAATCCGGTTGTGATGCTGGGGATGGGGAATATTTAACGGCCCCACCCATTAGCCTGTCTGCGTTTACATATTGTGTAACGCCCTCCCCGAAAGGGAGGACAACAAGCGCCATGATGTGCTTCATCATTTTCATTCCTTTATAAATCTTTGGACGAGTATTTCCTCCTCTGTTTGCATTGGTTCTTATTCTTTGACAAACTTCTTCGTCAGCACTTCTTTCTCCGTTCTCAG
>JBDTTM010000162.1:0-8715 GCA_039930605.1 Bacteroidota bacterium | reverse complement strand
GGGACTCGACCCGACAGGAATCGTAATTCACTGCTGTCGGGTCTTCGAACGAAGGATTTGCGGGGAGAGACCCGACAGGAAACGTGTCTTTTAATTATCCATATTTTACTGTTGTGAATATCGAATTGGGAGGAGCATATTTGTTTTTTCAAAATTGCAATACCATGGGAAGACGAATGCGCACCTACTTCAGCGAGCAACCTGTTCGTTTTATTACTACCACTTTTAAAGACTGGAAAACCATCCTGATCAATGAAGATTATTTTAATATTGTTTGTGAAAGCCTGAACTTTGTCTGCATAAAATATGTAGTGGACCTTACTTCCTACGTCCTCATGCCTAATCACATTCATCTTGTTGGTGTTTTTTCCAAACCATCAAAAGTTTCGGACTTTATGCGTGACTTCAAGAAATTCACTTCTGGTGAATTAAGAAGGAAGCTTTTTAAAGATAATAATATGGAACTATTGAAACAGCTCAAGATTGGGAATAACAAATACAAAATCTGGAAGGATCGTTTTGATGATTATGCGCTGCGAGATGTTCGTAGCGTGCATACTAAGATCAATTATATTCATCAGAATCCAGTTAGAAAAGGGCTGGTAGAAAGACCCGAAGATTATATTTATTCCTCGGCCGGATTTTATTTAAATCAGATTGAGGGAAAGATAAAAGTAACCCACTTCATAGATGCTTTAGGCCCAGGCAGTACTTATGGTTACGGGCAAATCAAATAGAAAGATTATCTTTGAAGAGTAACAGTCAGATTTCATTTTTTTTTCCAGATTGAGCAGGTCTGTCAAAATAAAAATTGGTGGTAATGCAAAGCCACTGCTGGAAGACCTGACAGCAGTGAACAACTGGAATCATCCGGTAGGTTTTCGTTGCTAAAAATTATCTGGAGCAAAGAATTTGTGTTCTTATTTGCGCTAAGTCCCGCTATCCACCCTTAAGTAAAGCGCCGGTGTGGTTTATTTCACAGTAAGTTTACAATTCTAAAACGATTCATGAACCACGGAACGTTGCGATCACGGCACTTACTTCAGGGTTCCTATCGGGGCTGATTTAGCATGCGTACGTTTTCTTAACGGGAAATTAATTTTATATTTGTAGTAGTCGTAGCAATATGCGACGACTAGCGGTGTGTATTTATTTTTTTAAAGTTTTTCAAAATCAGAATTGTTTTAATAAGATATTTATAAAGCAATGAAACAAGATTTAAATCCGTTTCTTAATAAATTCCGAATTCTTATTCTATCCATACCTATTTTAGTAATTTCTAGTTGTAAGGATAAAGAAATATTGCCGGACAAAACTGTCAATCCGCCTGCATCTATTGAAATTTTTATACATATCGATTCACTTCAAGATCGACTTGATAATTTTGGAAACCCTGCAAATATCCCTACTAACCATGGGACTCTCAGCCCAAAATTTAACTCCGTTTCAATCTTTAAGATTGAACTCCTTGATGATTCTACCGAAAATTTCAACTCAGGCTTAATCATTTATCAAAGTTCGGACAGAGTAGAATTACATGATGGTGATTCTCAGTTGGAATATTTTTATGGTAATCAATTGCCAAGGCAGTTTAAATTTATTAGAGTTTATTTCAATGATCAGAATTATCATTTTGATTTAAAGTATAACGGAAATATAATTGATGGCACTCTTTTATCTTTTCTTTGGCCAAATAATTACTCAAGTTCCTTTCATATTAAAGACAGCATTGTAAACAATGATTCAATAGTTCACGAGGGGAAGTGGTTTCTTGAGTTAGGTTCTACAAATAATCCGGTTTTAAATGGAGAAGTAGTACCTCTGAGCAATATTACTCAGCCAAATGTATTATATCAGGAGTGGCCTGTACCTTCTAGTATGTATGTTGTAACTTGCCCAATCAACCCGATATTTTCCATAGACAAATTCGAACACAAATCTTTTGTACTTTCTATTTCCTCAAATAAGTGTTTTGAGTGGGTAGAACATAGTGATCCTGCTTTTTTTGAACCATTTGACGGGGATACAATTGTTGATGTGGGTATCAGAGGATTGAAGGTTATCCAGTGATAGAGTAAGCTTTCCATTTTTTCGGACCATTTAAAAGTAGAATTTTACTATTCACTGCTGTCGGGTCTTCGAACGAAGGCTTAGCGGGGTGAGACCCGACAGGAATCGTATTAATATGCTGGAAGGTCTTCGAACGATAGCTCGGGGCAGTGATATCCGACGGGAATCGAGGTCTCGCAGTGCAAAGCCACTGCTGGAAGACCTGACAGCAGTGAATTTTAAGTTTTTATTCTATTTTTGATTCCATCTTTTATTTTCTACCATATGAAACAGTTAGCATTTCTTTTTTTATATCTATTCATTTTTCTTCCATCATCATTCTCCCAAGTCACATTTCTTAAAACATATGGTGACAGCACGGATAAATATGCCATCTCCGGAGGCATCACTACGGACAAAGGATTTTTTATGGCCGGAGGTGCCAATGTAAATGCGACAGACGTGGAATTCTGCCTGTTCAAAACAGATTCACTTGGCAATCTCATTTTTGGAAAAACTTATGGAACTGGAGGAATAGATTATTTCTATTGCGGCATTGAGACATTGGACGGCGGATTTTTATTGGGAGGTTCAACAGATACATCCAACAATGTTTCAGCAGATATCTACCTCGTCAAAACAGATGGTGATGGTAACCTTCAATGGGCAAAAAATTATTCAGGAAGCAATTATGAAATGGCGCGTGCTGCTGTACAAACTTCCGATTCTGGTTTTCTCATTGTCGGATCTACAAAAAGTTTCGGAGCAGGCAATAGTGATTGTTTTTTAATGAGATTGGATGCACTTGGAAACATTCAATGGGCAAAAACTTATGGAAGCGCTTCTGTGGATGATGGATTATGTGTTACAAAAACTGCAGACGGAGGGTTTGCCATTGCTGGCGAAACGCTGGGTTTTGGATCAGGAACGTATGACTCATGGTTTATCAAGACTGACTCAGCAGGAAATATTGAATGGGATAAAACTTATGGAGGTGCAAACTATGAGTACACTTCTGCGTTGATTCAAACCCAGGATCACGGCTACCTGCAGGCTGGATCTACGGGCAGCTTTGGTGTTGGAGATTATGAAGGCTACCTTGTAAAAACTGATTCTGCCGGCAATATTGAATGGTCAAAATCTTATGGTGACACAACCAATGATCATTTGAATTCTGCTTACCAATCATTAGATGGTGGTTACGTCCTTAGCTTCAGCAACTATAATTTTTCAACGGGCAAATGGGATGGGATGATCATCAAAACTGATGCTGCAGGAGATACCCTCTGGACGCGGGCCTATGGAGGAAATTATTATAATCATTGCGCGAACGTTGAACAAACTGCCGATGGTGGTTATGCTATAATCGCTACTACGGATGCCCTGAACCAGGGGAAAAGCGATTGTTGTCTGATAAAAACAGATTCCCTGGGACATGTTGGTTGCTTTGAAAAAATATTTCCAATCACGGTTACATCTCCCACAACGCTGGTCACCACTCCTTCACCAGTTTTATCTGTGCCGAATTTTATTGTGGGTTCACCGGTTACGATTGTTGAAGCCCATGGAATTGAAAGCGTTCAATGTTATACGGATGCTGTGGCAGAGTTACTCACCGGAAAATTTATATTGTTTCCCAATCCGGTTTCTTCATCTGGAAATAGCTTTACCATACAGCAAAGTGAAAGCTTCGAAAAGTTTACTTTTGAGATCTTCGATGTTTTCGGAAAAACGACAAATCAGTCAGGAATTTTAAAAAGTTCGAAGCAGGAAATTTCGCTTGACTTATCCCCGGGCATTTATTTTGTCAAACTTTATAATGCTGAAAAATTCATTATACAGAAATTGATTGTTCAGTAATACAGCTATGAAATATTTCCTTTTACTCCTTACTTTTCTACTGCTGAATCTTTCCAACACAAAATCTCAGTGTTTGAATGACCTCTATCTTGGTTTTGGCGGAGCCGGAATCGATGAAGGAAAGGCGATCATCACAGACGAGGCAGGAAATTCCTATATCGCCGGAACCTTCGTTGATGCAATTCAACTTGGATCTTTCTCTCTTACAACTACTGATTCTATTGCTTTATTCCTCGCGAAACTAACTCCCGCAGGCAATGTGTTGTGGGCAAAAAAAATCATCACAAATTTCAGCAACTATTACAACACCATTTTGAAAATAAATGATGCAGGTCAATTGGTAATGGCCGGCACATGTGATAATCATTTTTCTGACTTCGATACACTCATGCAACCATTTGTTGATGGAGATATCTATGTTTCAAAATTTAATCCTGCTGATGGCACGCTCCAGGGTTTCCTCAGCATGGGAAATCATGGCTATTCATGGGTGAATGACTTTTCAACGGATCCAGGAAATAATATTTATGTCACAGGAGGATTTGTCGGACCTGTATCTTTTGGTCCTTACAATCTGCAATGCACCGGAACGACCAATACTTTTATTGCACGATTCAATACAAACGACCAGGCCGACTGGGCAATGAGAGTCACCAATAACCTGACTTCCGGAAACTTCAGCAGCAAAATAAACTTTGACGGAGCACAACATATTTACGTTTGCGGTTGGTACGGAATATCATGTGATTTCGGTAACGGAAATGTTTTAACAAGTGCGGACTATTCAAACGGATACCTCACTAAGCTTGACACCGCTGGAAATATTGAATGGGCAAGGACTTCCATTCCCGGGAAAACATATTTTCACCAGGTTATCATCGATACAACTTCTATTCTGGTAATAAGTGAATCACCTGCTACATTGGTTAACTACAATCAAAATGGTGATACGATTTGGACAAAAGCGTTGTCTCATAATTCCTATAACTTATTCAGGCAACTGATTTTATTCAAGGAATCGCTTTTTGCGATCGGTACTTTCAGTAATTCAATTTTATTTGGCGACAGTACATGCACAGTTGATGGCACAAATATTTTTATTGCAAGGTTTCAGCTTGATGGATCATTTGACTGGATGAGAACGGTTCATACTACTTACAATGCCTATCCTGAATCTATTGATATTGATACAAGCGGAAACTTTCATATCGCTGGTTCTTACCAAGGACAGGATACATTGGATTACGTGCATGCCATGCCGGTATTCGGAACCCGGGAAGTGCTTTACCTGGAATTGTGCAATGGTGCTGTATCCGTTAGTGATTTGAAAAATGGTCCGGAGCTAACCCTGTTTCCAATTCCTTTTTCTGAAAACCTTATTATCTCCGGGACAAAAGAAAACGGTGTCATGTCGATATATGACATGACAGGAAGGGAAATATTGAAGTGTAAATCAGCGGATATCAGAACAGAAATTTTTACCGGGGATTTTCATTCCGGCATTTACCTTGTTCGCTATTCTTCTGCTGATCAGTCTTTCTCCTGGAAAGTCATAAAAAACTGATCGCTCCTTAAAATTCCTTTCCTAATTTACTCCGATGCGGAAATCCTACTGCTGTCGGATCTTCGAGCGGCGCCTGTGTGGGGCGAGTCCGATAGCTATCGAACCCGATAGGAATTATCCTTACAAATTGAAGTATGATGTAACACTGTTTCGCTTATCTTTTTTCAAATATTAAGATTTGCATTTGCTCTTTCATACTTTTACATCCAATGCGGAAATTCATTTCTATCAGCAATACAGATCCTGGTTTTGAAGCCAAACTGCTTGCGTTCGCTTCACAGCGGGAAGTTGCCTGTGTGCTCAGGAGCAACAGGGATGTTTTTCCAACCACAGATTCTTATTCAAATTTTGAATGGTGTGTAGCCACTGATGCAGTGGAAGAAATGAAAGTCTTTACGTCAGCATTTAATTCACTCAAAAATTTTCACGATGAAAAAAGGGACTGGCTTTTCGGATTTCTAACCTATGACCTGAAGAACGAAATTGAAAAGCTTGAATCAGAAAATCATGATGGCTTAAAATTTCCTGCGGTTCATTTTTTTCAACCGAAATATATTTTTTTGAAACAGGAAAATGAACTGCGGCTTGGATACCTTGATGGACCAGGTATTGAAACTACAATTCACGAATTGATGACTGCTATCGAAGAGACAGAAACGGAAAATGTCTATCCAGATACTGATGTTGAAATTAATTCTAGGGTGATAAAGGAGGATTATCTTAAAAATGTTTCAGCAATAAAAAAGCACATACAACGCGGTGATATTTACGAGATGAATTACTGCGTTGAGTTTTATGCAGACAATGCTTCTATAGAGCCGGAAAATATTTATGAGAAGCTGACAACGATTTCTCCAATGCCTTTTTCATGCTATTATAAAATCGACGATCAATACCTGGTATGTGCAAGTCCTGAACGGTTCATGGCAAAACGGGGAAAGAAAATAATTTCCCAGCCAATAAAGGGAACTGCAAGGAGAGGACGGTCAAAGGAAGAAGATGAGTTGATCATACATGCAATGAAAAATGATGAAAAGGAGAAAAGTGAAAACGTGATGATCGTTGATTTGGTCCGCAATGATCTTTCCCGGACAGCTGCAAATGGAAGTGTCGTGGTAGAAGAATTATTCGGCATCTATTCATTCAAACAACTTCACCAGATGATCTCAACAGTCGTCGCCGAAATGCGGGATGACCTTCATTGGTCGGACGTTCTCCGCAACGCCTTTCCGATGGGTTCTATGACCGGTGCTCCGAAAATCCGCGCCATGGAATTGATAGAAGAATTTGAATCTACAAAGCGGGGCTTGTACTCGGGCGCCGTGGGATACATCACTCCTGAAGGTGACTTCGATTTTAATGTAGTGATCAGGAGCATTTTATTTAATGAAGCAGAGAAGTATTTGTCTTTCATGGTTGGCAGCGCGATTACAATTAATTCCGACCCCGGAAAAGAATATGAAGAATGCCTGTTGAAGGCAAAGGCAATGATGCAGGTGTTGAAAAAGGAATTGCATGAAAAAGTGAGCTGATGGAATTGCAGAAAAAATTTCAGGATTTTATAAAGGAGAAAAATCTTTTCGCAAAGGGTGAAGGCATTCTCCTGGCCGTGAGCGGTGGTGTTGACTCAGTGGTGATGGCAGAACTTTTTCATCGCTGTAAATTCCGTTTCGCCATTGCACATTGTAATTTTCAACTAAGAGGTGATGAAAGTGTAGCAGACGAAAAATTTGTCAGGCAACTCGCAGTGAAATATGATGTCTCTTTTTATTGCACTCATTTTGATACAAAATTTTTTTCCGAAACGCACAAACTCTCTATCCAGGAAACGGCCCGGAAGCTGCGCTATGATTGGTTTGCGGAGATGCTCTTTAAACATCAATACGACAGCATAGCCACGGCCCATCATTTCAACGACAGCATAGAAACATTCCTCATTAACTTGTTGCGCGGTACTGGCGTCTCCGGACTTCGAGGTATTCAACCGGTATTGGAAAACCCACGCACCATTCGTCCATTGCTATTTGCAAAAAAAACTGATTTGGAAAGTTTCGCTCAGAAGGAAAAAATTTCTTTCCGTCTCGACCATTCCAATGAAACGGATTTGTACCTGAGAAACAGGATCCGCCACCATCTCATGCCTGTGCTCTTACAATTGAATCCGCAATTTGATAAAGTAATGGAGCGGACAATTCAAAACCTTGCTTTTGCAGAAAGTATGGTTGATGAAACGGTAGTGCGCAATTATTTAACCGGGTTTGACCGAACTGATGAGAAAGCAACATTAACGCTCCATCTGAAAGAGCTGAAGAAACATAAGTACCCATTGGAAATGCTCCATGCCATTGTCCAGTCTTTTGGATTTAATTTTTCCCAGGTAGAGGATATCTGGCAGGCCTTGACTCCGGGTAAACAGGTCTTTGCCGGTGACTTTGTACTTACAGCTGATCGACAAAAACTGATCTTGTCAAAACACCATTCAAACGCAAATCTTCTTCAATACCTGGAGACAAAAGACACAAACTTTCATGCTGACGCTTTTCACCTTTCATTGAATTCCATTCACAAGCCGGTTAAGACGAAATATACCATTCCTGCGTCAGCAAATACCTATGTGCTGGATAAAGACAAGCTGAAGTTCCCGCTTATCATCAGGAAATGGGAAAAGGGAGACGCTTTTTACCCGCTGGGGATGACCCGGAGGAAAAAAATCAGCGACTTTCTAACAGACAAAAAAGTTTCACGGCCCGATAAAGAGAAAACATGTGTACTTTTGTCCGGAGAGGAAATTATTTGCCTGGTAGGCCACCGGATAGATGATCGTTTTAAAGTTACTGAGAAGACGAAAAATATTTACCAGGTTGAACTTTTTTATAAATGAGCAGCGAAGAGCAACCCGTATTTGAAGAAAAACAATACCTCGGCTATAACGGGCTGAGTATGATGCGCAGGCTTTTGCTGGGCTTATTCTGCTTTGCTGTTTATTGGTGGAAAACACAAAATGGCATGAACGGAGATCTCTTTTTCTGGCTTGGAATAGCAGTCATTGTCCTTTCTATCCTGATGCTTTTTGTACTTCACATCAAGATTTCTGTGTTCAAGAATTTCATCATCCTTGATGGTTTGTGGACCACAAGAAAAGTGAAGATCGACCTGAAGAATATTGTAAAAGTGGAGCGGACAACTTACAGCAAATATCACCTGAACAATCCTGTTTTCAACCTCCACCTGAAGGGAATGGT
>JBDTTM010000161.1:0-8717 GCA_039930605.1 Bacteroidota bacterium | reverse complement strand
ATCCAGCAATTGTATACAAACTGTCTTGCCGAAGCTGCCTATTATATAGAAAGCAACGGAGAGGCGGCCATCATAGATCCCATCAGGGAAACTGAACCTTACCTGGCTCTGGCAAAACAACGAGGAACGAAGATTAAGTACATTTTCGAAACACATTTTCATGCTGATTTTGTAAGCGGACACATTGACCTTGCAAATGAAACAGGTGCTGAAATTATTTATGGCCCGATGGCTGATACAAAATACAAGGTCAGAAATCTTATTGATGGTGAAGAATTAAAAGTCGGTGATCTTACCATTCGTGCGCTTCACACGCCCGGCCATACTCCTGAATCAACATGTTACCTGCTGCTGGACGAAAGCTACCAGGAGCATTGCATTTTTACCGGTGATACACTTTTTGTTGGCGACGTTGGCCGTCCTGATTTGCTGGATGGGACAATGACGAAAGAGGAACTGGCAGGAATGATGTATGAATCCCTGAACAATAAAATTAAGACCCTGCCTGATGAGGTGATTGTATATCCGGCACACGGTCCCGGTTCATCATGCGGAAAAAGTTTAGGTCCTGAAAAACAAAGCACGATCGGGATTCAAAAGCAAACGAATTATGCTTTGCAAAACATGACCAAGGAAGCATTCATTAAAGAGTTAACAGAAGGTTTGATTGCACCTCCGGCCTATTTTTTCAGTGATGCCATGATTAACAAACAAGGCTACACTGCCATTGATGCTGTGATGAAGAAAAACATGAAACCACTTTCAGTCAGTGAATTTGAGAATGAGGTTGCCCGTGGAGCAGTTGTCCTTGATACAAGAAACCCCGAGGTTTTCGAAACCGGGTTTGTTCCCGGAGCAGTGAGCATCGGTTTGAACGGAATGTTTGCCATTTGGGCTGGAACTGTTCTGGACATTAATATTCCACTCGTACTCGTTTGTGAACCCGGCAAAGAAGAGGAAGCTGTGATGCGGCTTGCGCGCGTTGGCTATGAAAAAATAAATGGATTCCTGGACGGAGGAATTGAATCGTGGAAGAAGGAAGGAAAAGCGCTGGATACAATTGCGACGATAGATGCCGATGAGTTTGCGAAACGTGTAAATGCAGGAGCAAAAGTTTTAGATGTGCGAAAGATCACGGAATCAGAAGCCGGACACATCAAAGATGCAACAGTGATTCCGTTGGCTGAACTGGAAGAAAACTATGATTCAATTGATGCTGATGCGCCTTTAATCATTCATTGTGCAGGGGGTTACAGAAGCATGATTGCAGCATCCTTAATGAAACGCAATGGCTACCATAACATTACCAATGTACATGGCGGCTGGGGAAAAATCAAGCATACCAACGTGCCGGTAGTAAAAGGTGTACCGTCAAATTTAATTACTGACTAAATCCCATCGAAGTACGAATCAAATACGAATATACTAATGCTGTACAATTCGATATAGAAGCAAGAGTATTCTTAATTAGTATATTTGATTGAACTCATTCGTAATTCGCCGGGTTAAACAGGAGCATTCGCTATTTGTATATTCGTAGGGTTCATTAGTACTTCGATGAGATCAGATGGTCTTTGTAAAAATATATTATGTCTATAGAGCTTAAGTTCTTCTCAGCAGGCTGGTGCGAGCCCTGCAAATGGGCTGATCCCATCGTGAATGAGGTGATTGAAAAATCTGCGGGGAAAATCGCGCTGACCAAAATTGACATTGATGCAAATGTTGCATTGGCAAAAGAGCATCACATCATGAGCGTACCTACGCTAGTGCTTTTCAAAGACGATAAAGAAGTTTGGAGGATGAAGGGATTTGATACTGCTTCAAATCTTCAAAAAAAATTTGCAACTTTTACCTGACTAGTTCTTTTTTAGAAAAACCAATTAGCGCTGTATCAGGATACTTCCATCCTGCACCCTCTCCTCCGTCTGAAAATGATAGTGGTAAATTCCTTCACTCATCTCAGTCGCATTCATTTTGAAAATATGATCTCCGCCAATACGCAATTCATTGATCAACTCTTTCACAAGTTTTCCGCGCGCATCAAATACCTGGAGAAGCACTTTTTGTTTTTTGGAGAGAGAGAAAATAAAACTGGCAGAATTACTTAAAGGATTCGGGTACACGTATACCGGTGAACTTTGCTTAGTGATTTCATTGATACCAACTGAGGCATCCAGGATTTGCACACTGTCGCACTGAGTACAATTATTCACATCCGTTACACACACCACATAGGTTCCCTGCAGCAGTCCTGTAATAAGTGAAGTGGTTTGAGGCGGAATCGTATTCCACAAATAAGAATATGGACTGTTACCTCCATTCACAATTGCACTTGCCCATCCATCCGGGCAACCCGCACAACTTGCGTTGGTATGTGAAACAGTAACAACAAGTGAAGATGCTGGTTGCGTAATATTAAAATTCTGGTTTGAGACACATAGGTTAGCATCTGTTACCTGGATGGAATAGTTACCCGCACATAATCCATTCACAGAATCTGTTGTAGCACTATTACTCCATAGATAAACAAAACCACCGGCACCTCCTGAAACATTCATGCTTGCACTTCCATCACAGCTACCGAAGCAGGTGATGTTTCCAACCTGTAGATTGGTTGTGATCGCAGAAGGTTCCTGGATTGAAATATTTAATGTGGAAATACAGCTATTGGCATCCGTAATGGTAACTACGTAATTTCCTGCAGGGAGATTATTTGCTGTCGCACCACTACCCCCCAAAGGGCTCCAGCTATAAGAATATGGCGGTGTTCCCCCGGTGGTATTCACCACAGCACTGCCGCTTGAGTCTCCGTTACAGGAAACATCATTGCTGGATTGAAGCGTCATCACCGGTGCGCCTGAATTATTTACAGACACAAAAGTTGTCTGCACACAATTATTCGAATCAGTTACAGTTACAGAATAACTTCCGGCGGGAAGATTTGTTGCCGTTGAATTCGAACCACCTATTGGCAACCAGGCATAAGTATATGGAGAAACACCTCCGCTTGGCGCACACGTTGCAGTTCCATTCGATGCGCCACATGAAGCCGCGGTAGCTGATGTGAATAATGTAAGTGCTGCCGGTTCATTAATATGGATAACGACCGTATCAACACATAAATTATTATCGGTCACTGAAACAATATATGTGCCTGCGGACAGGTTTGAAGCATTTGATGAATTGCCTCCTGCCGGAGACCAGCTATATCCATATGGTGGCGTCCCTCCGCTTGCGGATACTGAAGCGGTTCCGTTATTATCTCCATTGCAGGATACGCCCGAAAATGTATTTGCAATTGCATTGAGTACTGTCGGTTGCGTAATTTGTATCGTATCCCTTTTTACACATCCATTGGAATCTGTCGTAGTCACTATATAAGCGCCGGCACAAAGATTATTAACGGTTGATGTTGTATTACCCCCCGGACTCCACGAATAAGTAAATGGAGGTATGCCTGCAGTCACTGATATACTTGCATCTCCGTTACAAATTCCGTTACACAATAAATTTGTTGAAGAAGGATTCGTTGTTACACTTCCATTACCTGCAATGAAAGCGCTTCTAAGCACTGAACAGCCGGCCTGATCTGTAATCGTAACCGAATAGTTGCCGGGACATAAATTAATAATGGTATCGTTCGTCTGCCCGTTATTCCAGAGAAATGTGAATGGCCCTACACCACCCGTTACAAGTGCGATTGCGGTTCCATTGCACTGTCCGCAATTGGATTGTATTGCAGATGTTGTTGCAGTAAAACTTGCCGGTGAATTGACTACGACAGTGTCAGTTTGGATACATCCAACAGCATCTTCCATAGTAACTACATAAATTCCGACACAAAGTGATGTGAGTGTGTCAGCTTCTCCCCCATTATCCCAGCTATATGTAACAGGGTAATTGCTTGTTCCGGCAGCAATCGCCTGGCCGTTACAATTTCCTGAACATGATGCATTTTGTGCCGTCACATTTAAATTACAATTACAATTACCGGGAATGTTGGCATCCAACCACTGCAACCGTCTTCCCAACCATTGCTTCATGTTTGCAATTTCTCCTGCATATGTTGATGGATATGGCGCAACATTGGGCCAGACATACACCCCTAGTATCGGCCATACTGAAAAGTTCCATGCCTGCGATTCGTTCAGGTAATTCGCAACGGAGTCTATTATATTATTAAGATGTTGTTGCGACAGTGTGTTCTCCCGTAAAGAATTCCACCTGCATTTAAGTTCGTTGGTAAAATTACTATCAGTGACCATTCTTTGCCACCAAAACGGTATTTGAAATCCATCCCCGGTACACGGAAACTGGTAGGCCCAATTTAATGTATCATCGCCGCCACAATAGTTGGCATTGCCATAAGCGATATCAAAGTCCCAAATGGGACCGGCCTTTAATGTTTTTTCCTGGTCCTTATATAAGTATGAGCTCAGCCGGTAACCGTCTACATTTTTGCTTACTTCATTACTGATGAGAAAATCGACAAACGATCCATTGCCGATATACTGCGCATATCCGAGTGTACTATCCATAAAGTTTGGACCGTTCAAGGAGCTTTCAAAACTATCTACATAAGCCTGTATGTATGATTTCTGCTGCGGTGTAATGCTGTCTGATGACGGTTCATCATATTGAAAATAGATAGTTTGCCCATTTGGATGGTTGGCCGGAGGATAAGGTGAAGTCCATCCGGCTCCGCCGGCTCCGGTTGTTTTATCAACCTTTACGATATATCCGCCAGAAATATCAGGATAAGTATTTTCATAATTATGCAGGTGATTAATATTTACGCGATTGTTATCCCGCTTGATACTTTCCATAAAAACATAAATTCCGATATACTGACCATTCAGGACTACATCCACAAATTTGCAATGAGGTGCCCAGTGCCCGAATTCATTCTGCAACTGATATGTAAGGAAATTATGAAGGAATGATTTGTCTGTATAGTTAGCGCTGAGAACCCAATCATGCTCTGCAGGCATGCCAAGCAGGGAAACATCTTTTTTGATTGCGGTATTTATAGAATCCCTTGTTTCAAATCCGTAGGATTTTTTTGGAAATCCCTGGGAACTGGATCCCCGGATTTCTATCCCGATTTTCCCATTGTATCCATTTAATGCATCTGTAATATGATTTCTATTTCCGTAGCCATTATCAATGATTCCCATATCACAAATTATTTTCGGACTATCAACAATGGTTTGCCCGCTTGTATTGATAATCAAAATGGGAAGATTGGATTCCATGAATAAAAAAGGATGCGGAGGATTTGTTCCGAATGTGAGACTCCAGCTAACCACTGATCCGGTGCTTGTATTCTGTGTATCGTCAATCACCCGAAGTTGCCATGTTCCGTTTCCATTCTGCCCATTATTCATTCGCCAGATATCACCTTCAGGAATGTATGATCCTGAATACGGCGGGTTCCCACTGGTGATCGGCGTTGAAGCATCATACCTGAAAACAGTATTTGTATAATTATCGCCGAAGCTTCCATTGTCGGTAGTGAGTTCTATCCTTGATCCGTCAGGAGAAGCAATGTAACAATCTATGTCGCGGTCGGCTGTATGGGTGATATTAATGGTGACCGAAACAAGTCCGAAGTTGTTGTCAATATTAGCGGGTGTTAAGCCGTTTACATTAATGTTAAAACGGGAGGTATCCACAACCTGAATGATGGATCCTCCTGTGCCGGAATAAGTCTGGCCGAAAACGGATCCCTGGATTATGAATGATACCAGTAAAAGAGAAAATTTTTTCATTTAACTTAATTAAAATCAACGGGCATTTTTGCGACTGCTTATCTCTCAATGAAAGAGTGTAAATAACTTTAACTTTTCACAGGATAAAAGGTTGTAGAAGGGAATCGAAATATTAATGAAAAACTTACAGTGAATCGTAACCTTATACGAGATTCACCATAACCTGGTTTTTCTCCACTTTATCTCCCTTTTTTACGTGTATTTTTTTTACCTCACCATCCGCTGATGCATTGAGGATATTTTCCATTTTCATTGCCTCGAGGACAATGATAGCGTCACCTTTTTGAATTTTCTGTCCCGGCTTCACCAGTACATTCAGCACAAGGCCTGGCATCGGCGCTTTCACATCACCAATCAACCTGGCATTCACGGCATCTAATCCGAGTTCATGCAAGAGTTCGTCATATTTATCTTTTACACTGACATAATAAATTGCGTTATTTATTTTAACAGAAACCATTTTTTCTGCGTGGATGATGTCTGCAATTTCTGCAGTGTAGGACCGATTTTTCCACAAGATGTGAAATTTACCATTCCGGATTTCGACAATATCAGCGTCAAATATTTTTCCGTTTACTGTTTTTTCTTGGGTGCCGGTTTCAACCTGGAATTCCGTCCCATTTATAGTCGCCTTGTGCATACAGCAAAGGTAAGCATCTGCCGGGTTCTGCCGAATTTGATTTCAATTTCAATGCGTGAAATAACGGCATATTGAAGAAATGCAAGCTGGAATTAACGGTACATCATTTTTATTTCCGCGGCCAGTGTTCCAAAAAATCATGTAGGTTTGTATCAATGAAAAAAACAATCTTCCTCTCCTTTTTTCTATTTGCGCAATATATATATGGACAGCGGCCTCCTGCATTTTATTTTCATTTGGTTTCCATTGCTGATTCGCTGTTACGCGAAAAAAATTTCACGGCAGCTTCTTCCACCTACAATGCTGCATTCGCGATTTTCAAAGGTAAGGGGTTGGTAAACGACCGTTATAAAGCTGCATGTGCATATGCGCGGGCAGGCAACATTGATTCCTCTTTTTACAATCTCTTCCGCATTGCTGATAAAGGTGGATGGAGTGAATATGATTTCATAATCAGCGATTCAGATTTGTATGTCCTTCATCCGGATCAGCGTTGGAATACTTTGGTAAATAAGGTCAGAAAAAATAAAGCCGAAGTTGAATCACACCTGAACAAACCCCTGGCGCAGGAATTGGAAAGTATTTTTGATGAGGACCAGAAGTACCGATTACTGGTTGACAGTGCAGAGAAAATTTCGGAAAAGGAATCTCCACGACTGGATTCGTTGCATAAAATAATTCAGCACCATGATAATAAAAACCAGGTGCGTGTTACTGAACTGCTCGACAAATATGGATGGCTTGGTACTGATGATGTAGGAAGGAAAGGAAACCAGGCTTTGTTCCTGGTGATCTTACATGCTGATCCTGCAACAAGAATAAAATACCTGCCCTTGATGCAGGACGGTGTAGAAAGAAGTAAAGCCGCGCCGAGTGAACTGGCATTGCTGGAAGACCGGGTTTTGCTCGACGAAGGCAAAAGTCAGCGATATGGCAGCCAGGTAAAATTTAATCCGGGCTCTGGCACGTATGAACTATACCCTATTGAAGATGAATCCGGCGTAAATGAGCGAAGGGAAGCAATGGGTCTGGCCCCTATTGAAGATTATTTAAGGCAATGGGGTATTCAATATAGCCCTACAAAGCGATAATTCAGCTCAAAATCGCACTTTAAAAATTTATTTTCATATCGTGCAACTTTTCGGGGGTCTAATGGCACTTACTGTAGAATTTAGGTAAAACTTTAGAATTGAATTATTGTTAAGTTGAGTCTTAAAATTTTTTATTAACGTTTTTCTCGCAGGTGAATCATTTTTAAAATTAGTGCTGTAAGCTTGCCTTGTCTTACAGCACTTTTTTTATCCCCCCTCCCCTGGAATCCTATTGTTTTGTTCATCCTCTGAACTTCTAATCAAATAACTGATTAGGCAGGATCAGTTTGAGTTTGAGAGATTCCTCATTTCGGCCTAAGGCCTTCATTCGGAATGACAATTATGTTTATAAAAATGACGGAAGGGAAAATTTACCTTCAATTCATAAATTTTCCCTTCCGCCTATTTGTCAATTATTATCTGCCATTCCAATGTTAACGAGGAATCCTTTCGACTTGAGGCACAGCCAAATTTTAATTTTAACTTATTGGAAAAAAATATTTCAATGTCATGCAACTTTTAGGGGGGCAAGTGGCACTTACTGATACCCTAATAAATTTTTTCGTTATATAAAGTCCTATTTTTTCGAGCCGGTGCCGTGAGTTTGCCTTGACTTACAGCACCGGTTTTAGATTGTGCGAATATCGAAACACTACGAATCAACAAATCAAGATTGTACGAATAACGAATCCTCCCGATGCGTCGGGACGAATCTACAAATCAAAATTGACGGGACGTCCATTTGTAAATTGGTAAATTTGTAGCTTCGTAAACTTTCGTTATTCGCACAGAAGTGAAATCCAAAAAAAATTCATCTTTTAATGCAGCAAAGCGTTTGCAAAGAAAACTTGCCATGCAGGCTGGTTTTTATGACGGCCGCTTCAAAGAAAAAGTAGTGAAGGATAAAAAGAAGGAATATTCACGAAAGCTAGGCCGCAAGAAAGTTGATGTAAATAAAGAGCGATAAACTGTGGTACGAGTATCGAATCCTCCCAATGTGTCAGTACGAATTTACGAAATACAAATTGAGGGACTTCTTCGCATTTTCGTAGATTCGTAGATTCGTAAACCTTCGTTATTCGTACCGTATGCCTGACAATAAAAAACTCTTCCTCCTCGATGCCATGGCGCTCATTTACCGCGCCTATTTTGCCTTTAGTCAAAACCACCGCATCAACAGTAAAGGACAAAACACCTCTGCCATTTTTGGCTTCA